>JAFUAR010000250.1 GCA_017460585.1 Clostridia bacterium | reverse complement strand
GATCGCTTCTTGGAGATCTATCGCTCCGCTCGCGAGCAGGCTGCTGCGGAATAATTTTCCCAACCTCTTGCAACAGAAGCTCCATTGATTTATAATCAAATTGGAGTGATCCAAACGGAGAACCCGACGGAGCTTCCGCCGGGTTCTCTTTGCGCATATCGGGTAAAGGAGTTTTATCGCTATGAATGTTGGCATTGTCATACGGCATACGGGCGGAGAGAGTCTGCGCCAAAGCTTTGAAAACGCGGCAAAACAGGGCTTCCGCCATTGTCAGCTGATCAGCTGGAATCCCGTGTATTGGACGGATGAAAACGCCGCTCAGGTGCTTGCGCTTACGAAGGAATTTGACGTAACCATCACTGCTTTTTGGTGCGGCTGGGTTGGTCCCAAATTCTGGAACTTTACGGAAGGTCCTGAAACACTGGGAATCGTACCCATCGCCTATCGCGCGGAACGCGTACAGAACCTGTTGGACGGCGCGGCGTATGCTCGCAAGATCGGCGTGCAGGACGTAGTAACTCATATGGGCTTCATTCCGGAAAACATGACCGATCCCAATTGGTCGGGTGTGGTGGCCGCGGTAAAAGCAGTCGCTCTGGAGTTGAAGCGCAACAATCAAAATTTGTTGTTTGAAACCGGTCAGGAAACGCCGGTAGTGCTATTAAGGCTGTTCGAAACCATCGCCACAGGCAACCTGTATGTCAACCTTGATCCTGCCAACCTGATTCTATACGGGAAGGCAAATCCATTGGACGCGATGGACGTATTTGGAGATTACGTGCGCGGCGTACACGCCAAGGATGGATTCTATCCCACCAATGGCAAAGAACTGGGGCGCGAAGTGAAGGTAGGCACCGGCAAAGTGAACTTCCCCGCTCTGCTCAAGCTACTAAAAGAGCACGGCTATGATGGAAGTTTGACCATTGAACGTGAAATTGAAGGCGAGCAGCAAATTGCCGATATAAAGGAAACCCAGATCTTCCTGAATGATTTGATTCAAGCGCTGTAAAGGAGAAGAGAAACAATGCTTAAAATCGGTATGGTCGGCATGGGCGGCATCAGCCGTTCGCACACCGCGGCATGGGCACAGATTCCGGAGGCACAGGTAGTGTGCGTATGCGATATCCGCCCTGAAAAGGCTGAAGAAGCCGCCAAGGTCACCGGCGGCAAGCCGTATACCTCTTTTGACGAGATGCTGGAAAAAGAAAGCTTTGATGTGCTCGATATCTGTCTGCCCACCTACCTGCACCCCGAATTCGCCATTCGTGGTTTGAACAGCGGCAAACATGTACTCACTGAAAAACCCATTTCGCTCAAGCGCGAGGATGTTGCGCGCGTATACGCTGCGGCGGAAAAGAACGGCAAAAACTTCATGGTCGCGCAGTGCGTACGCTTCTGGCGCGAATATGTGGCGCTTAAGGACGCCTTTGACTCCGGCAAATACGGTCGCTTGCTGAGCGGACATATGGAACGCTTGGGCAACACACCGCAGTGGAGCTGGGATAACTGGATGCGCGACCCTGAACGCAGCGGTCTGGTGCCCTTTGACCTGCACATTCATGATTTGGACTACATGATTTATACCTTTGGAAAACCGCAGAATGTAGTTGTTCACCGCGCGAAAGAACCCAATCAGGATTACTTCAACGTGATTTACGAGTATCCCGGGTTCTTTATCTCCGCGGAAGCAGCATGGTTTGAGGGCGCCTACGCATTCCACTCCTCTTTCCGCTTCCAGTTCGAGAAGGCTGTGATGGAATACAGAGACGGCAAGCTCACCATCTATCTGCAAAACGGTGAAAAGGAAACTCTGGAAGATGAACAGGGCAACGAAAACGGCATCAACCTGCCCAAAACCAACGCCTACTTTAACGAAATTCGTTATTTTGTGGATTGCATACAGGCGGGTAAGCCCTGCGATAAAGTCCAGCCTGAGGAACTTGAAACCGTGCTGGAGATCATTGATAAAATCAACGCTTAATCAAACTGAACACTGCGTGAACATTCTGGTGCACCGCGCGTTTTACAGCGCGCGGTGTTTTGTTTTTAACGCATGGGTGCTATACTGGCTTTATCATGTAAAGTTAGGGGTTCTTTGTGTTGTCTAAAAAAGAAAAGGTGCTGAGAAGCACTTTGATGGTCACTTTGATCATAATATTGAGCAAGGCTTTTGGCTTTGTGCGCGATATGGTCACCACGGCGTATTTCGGACTTTCATTTGAAAACGACGCTTATGTTTCCGCATATTCGCTGTTTTACCTGCCGGTTTTGCTGTTCAACTCCTGCATATCCGCTACGCTTATTCCGCTATATGTGGAAGAGCGAGAACAGAACAGTTTGGAACACTCCAACCGCTTCGCCAGCAATGCCATTAACCTGTTTGCCCTCGCCGCGCTCATCATCACTGTGGCGATGTATCTACTGGCAAGACCTCTCACCCACCTGATCTACCAAGGTTTTGAACCGGCGAAGCTCGACTGTACTGTGGAGCTGTTTCGCATTATGCTGCTGGGGTTGGTATTCAACGTAACCTCCATATCTGTCGCCAGCCTGTTAAACGCCACGGAAAAGTATATTGCCGCGCAGCTCACCGGATTTCCGCTGAGCGTATGCGTAATTGCGGCGTCAGTATTCTTCTCGCGCGAATTTGGCATTCAGGCGGTCGCTTGGG
>JAFUAR010000249.1 GCA_017460585.1 Clostridia bacterium | reverse complement strand
CCACGAGGCGCGGCGCTCGAATTTTCAATTCGGCGGTGCCCCGCTCGAATCTTAGAATCGACCGGGGCAGTCGGCAAAGCCGACCGCAAAACCATTGGTTTTGCGCCTTCGCCCGCGGTTTTGACTGAAAGTCAAAACTTGAAAACCCTTTCGGGTTTTCAACCTTGCCACCCCTCAGGTTTTGCTAAAACCGCTACGCGGTTTCCGGGCGCAAAACCTGCAAGGAAGCGGACACTTGGTCCGCGTCCTCGCGGCGTACACGCCGCCGCTGCGGATTGAAAGTCGGGGGTTGCGACCCCCGACACCCCCCCATGGGTGAATAGCAACCCATTTTCAGCTTAAAGGAAAACGTATATGAGCATAATTTCCAGCTTACTCAGCAATCCCCGCGCCACATTGATGGTGTTTCTATTGGCACTGCCCGGGCGACTCATCGCCATATCGGCGCACGAGTGCGCGCACGCATGGGTAGCGGAGCGCTGCGGCGACCCCACCGGACGCATGATGGGGCGCATTACGCTCAATCCCATGAAGCATTTGGATCCCATCGGCATATTATGTATGCTGCTGTTGGGAATCGGCTGGGCAAAGCCCGTGCCGGTGAACCCGCGCAATTTCCGCAACTATCGGCGCGACGATCTACTGGTATCCATCGCGGGCGTCACCATGAATCTACTGCTGTTCCTGTTGGGTTCTCTGGTCTACTACGTGATACTCGGCATATCCTTTAATCACGAGGCGATGTATTATTCCCTATTCTACGCCAGCGGCAGTATTGGCGGATATCTTATGGATATGCTCTACTACTTTATCGCCACCAACCTGAGCCTCGCTATATTCAACCTGATTCCCGTGCCTCCGCTGGACGGTTACCACGTGCTCAACGATTTGGTGCTGCACCGCAACCTATTCGCCACTATGCAGGCGCAGCGCATTGGGCAAATGGCGCTGTATGTCGCCATGTTCTCCGGGGCGCTATCCCACTTTCTCAGCTGGGCGATGAGCGGAGCTTTTTCCGCGGTTGGCGCGCTTGCCACTGCAATTTACCGCTTAATCGGGCTGTTGTGAGGCGCGCATGGCGTATATCGTATCGCTCAAGCAGTTTGACGGACCACTCGACCTGCTGCTTACGCTCATATCCGAAGCCAAGCTGGATATTCAAGATATATTTGTAAGCGAGATCACCGAGCAATATCTTCAGGCAATGGAGCTGGTAGACGAACTCGATATGGATTCCGCCAGCGAATTCCTGCAAATGGCGGCGACATTACTGGAAATTAAATCCCGCGCAATGCTTCCCAAGCCGCCCAAACCGGAGGCGGAGGATGAGCTCTCCCCCGAAGATGCGCTCATTCGCCAGCTGACCGAATACAAGCAGTTTAAAGAAGCCTCCGCGCGTATGCACACATTGGAAGAGGAAGCCCGTGCGCTCATGACCAAGCTTCCGGAGGAATATCCGCTGCCCCCGCCGAACATCGAAATTACCGGATTGACGCTGGATAAGCTGATGCGCGCCTTCCGCCGCGTGCTGGAGCGCGCCGAAGCGCGAGACCGCGCGGACGTAATGGCGGGGCGTGAAATCCGCCGCGATCGCTTTACCGTTTCCGGCTGTATGTCGCGCATCGCCCGCAGGCTGCGCAAGGGTGCGTTTCGTTTCACAGACCTGTTCGAGGAGGATATGTCTCGCGCCGAGGTCATCACCATGTTCATGGCGCTGCTGGAAATGGCGCGTTTGAGTCGCGTCCACATCGCGCAGGAAACCGCATATGGCGAAATTCTGCTGGACGAGCCGAAGGAACCATCCGCCACCGAACCGGTCGTGTCGGAAGAAGAAAATGAAGGTTGAAGAAATATGAATGCCGTTTCAAATTACGACAAGGTGCTCGAACGCTGGCGCGCGCGCTTTATAACGATGGATCACGCGCACATTGCAAAGCGCTTTTCGCTCAGGCTTGATGCGCAAAATCTGTACGTCGATTATTTTGCCCATCCGTTTGCCATTGACCGCGCGAGCGGATGCGTCACGCGCCTCGATCAACCGAACGCCGCGCTGAGCTTCGATTCGCAGATCAATCTGCTCAATATGTTTCACTACGCCGTGGAAACCCCCATTGCCTCAGGCGAACTCGTTCCCTTCCGCAGCGTGAAACGCGTATATCCCTTTGAAAGCGCGTACGTCAAGACCATTATCGAGCCGTTTCAACAGCGCTTTTCCGGTCATGTAGACGCGCTGCAGCGCGCGTTTGCCGCGTTGCAGGCAAAGCCCTGTCCACAGGGCGACGCGAGCGGCGAATTGCAAATTCTCCCGCAGCTCACTATGGCTGTATTGTTCTGGGATGGCGATGAAGAATTCCCCGCGCAGGCGAATATGCTGTTTGACAGCAATATTACCGATTTTATGCACGAGGAAAACGTGGTGGGAATCGCCGCGGAAGCCGCGCGCTTCCTCGAAGAGGCGAGCGGTTTGAAATAGCGTTCATCGCGATTTTAAGGGCGTTTTTTTGTACTCAATATTTATCTCTCAATCATAGAGGGAACTTTTTTGTACACCTCCTTTGGTATACTGCTTTCAGAAACGAAAACAATACCAAGGAGGTTTTCATTATGTTCGTACCGAAGGGCTATAACACCGGCTGTGGTTTTACCGGCTTTTTACCGGATGGACGACGTATGGTCTTTCCCACGCAGGATGAGTATCTCGATTTTATTGCCGAACTGGAAAACGACGCGGCATAAGCCAATGCCGCGTCGTTGATTCACTGTATCAATTCTCCCGTAACGCCGAGGATCGCTTTATTTCGCCTGCACCTAACCTATCGGTATGGACAACGGCAAATTCCGGCAAAGCGCAGTATCGATGCAATACGAGCATTCTGTGAACAATATGCCTTTTTCCTATTTCGTGTAAAACCCATTCAGGGGCGGATCATTTTTTCGATCCGCCCCTGAATGTCGTCGCTCCTTGAATGTTGCATTATGCAGCTGCCAAACCTTTTTATATCAACCCCCACAAGGTCAATATCGGCTTTATTGAATCCATGGCTTTCTCCAGCGCCATCCGCCATATACCTGCACTATTCTTCCTCCGGCTCCGCCTTTCCAATGGGCGCGAGCCCCTTGATTCGGCACACCACACCCCGTGGCAATACGTACTTTACCTTTGCGACGGCGGTTTCGCCAATGCGATCGTAAATGCGACCCGCGCTGCAGCTCTCGCCCAACACGGTGTACGGACTATTCGCCACATAGCCAATTTTGCCCAGCCCACGCACCTCGGCTCGAATCGCCTCACGATCTATTGCGTTATCCGGTTCCTTCACCAATAGAATCGTCATATTCGGTTCAAGAAAACCGCCGCCGTAGTAGTGCTTCAAACCCGTAATCGTAATGTACGCGCTCTTCATACACAAGCCCTCCTCGTTTCCAATATCGCGCTTTATAAAAACGGCAAACGAAAACATCTTCCGCGATGCCGTCTCCTTTATACGAAAACAGTCTAACACGAAAGATGTCCAAAAATACTCTCTCTAATTTCTTTTTCCACGCGAAGTGTACCGAAATTTGCCCTCTATTTTCCCTCCATATATTGCTCGTTTAGCCTGCGAATCTCTCCGCGCAGCTTTTTGAGCACAGGTTCGGGACCCGCAATGCGAATACCGCTCCCCAGCGCAATAATCCAACCGAAGAATTGCGGACTGATCGCCACGCGTACCTTTGCCTCGAAATGCCCCTCGTCCAGCGCGACCAGCGGAATATCCTTGCCAAAGCGATCGATGACCACGCCTACCATATCGTTGTCGCCCTGCAGTATCACATCCGCCTCTTCTCCGCCGAACATACCGAACAGGCTTCTGGCGTAACGCCCCGTGTCGAACTCTCCAAAGCGTTCCCTACCCAGCCTTGGCTGCGCCGTAGCGGCAATGCGCAGCATTTTATCTACGCGATAGTGCTTGATGAGATCGTCCTGCGCGTCGTAGGCGACGAGGTAATAGTTTTCATCATCCCACATGAGCGCCCATGGGCTCGCTTGGTACCAAGCGCCGCCCCGCCTTAGCGCCATCTCTCGCTTTACATTCCACTGGTAATATTGAAAGCGAATCTGCGAATCCGCGTTGATCGCTTCGTGCAGACGATCAATATTATAGTAGATGGATTCGTTCATGGTCTTTACGCGACCGGAGATGAGCACCTGACGGTGCAGCTGCTGCGCCTGATGGCGGCTCACCAATCCCTCCAGCTTACGGATGAGCTCTCTGGACTTCCGATCGGTAATGAATTTGGCCGACTGCACCGAATCCACCAGCAGCTTGAGCTCCGGAAGCTCGAATTCGCGGGAACCCAAATGGTAGTATGTGCTATGCCCCACCTGTTCGGAGATGATATCGTAACCGAACCCGCGCAGCTCCTCAAAATCTTGATAGAGGGTCTTGCGATCCGCCTGTATATCGTATTTGCCCAGTCGTTCCGCGATCTCCGGCAGGGTCAAACCGTGCTCGTCGTCCGTCTCTTCGGAAAATATCTTCGCCAGATAGAGCATTTTCAACTTGCCCTTCGCCACACCGCGTTCCTCCCCTCGTTAGTCTTCGGTACGAATTTTACAGGTACCCCGCACAATGAGCGCACCCGAAATTCGCTCCACGCGCCCTCCGCTCTGTGACAGCAGGCGAAGCACCTCGCGTGCGGCATACGTCGCTTGATCGCGCTCGCTCAGGCGAATGGTCGTAAGCTTGGGCGAAACAAAATCGCACAACGCGTTATCATCGCACCCCATCACGCTCACATCCTCCGGTACGCGCAGCCCAAACTCGCGCAGCGCCTCGATACAGCCAATGGCACTGTAGTCATTCGCCGCGAATACGGCGTCCGGCGGCGTGTGTCCCTCCTGCAGGAAACGGCGCATTTCACGGTAGGCGGTAGCGCGCTCAAATCTCCCGTTCAACACGTATTCCGGTTCCACCGCCATTCCCGCGTCTTTCAGCGCCTGCGCATAGCCCCGAAAACGCTGCTCGCTGTCGTAATTGCCGGGCACGCCGAATATATGCATCAATCTTTTATGCCCCAACCCCAGCAGATAGTCCGCCGCCATATAGCCGTTCTCGTACGATTCGAACAGCACGCCGGACATTTTCGCGCCCGTCTTCTCCATATCCAGAAACACTATGGGAACGCCCAAGCGGTTCAGCGCATCCGCCTGCGCTTCATTGAAGCTGTTGCAGTGAATAATCGCGCCGTCCAGATTATGACCAGTCAGTTTTTCCATAATGGTATGAACGCTGTCGGTAATGTACACCTGCAGCTCATAGCCCTGTTTTTGCAGCGCGTAATGCATGGTTTCAGTTAAACTGCCGTAATACACGCCTGCAATGGCGCTCACAAACAGCCCGATGGCGCTGCTCTGTCCGCCGCGCAGGCGCTTGCCCATCGCGTTGGGAATATAATTGAGCCGCTGCGCCACTGCGAGCACATGTTCTCGCGTTTTGGGCTGCACTACATCCAAATTATTGAGCGCGTTGGATACCGTGGCCACGGACACGCCCGCTTCTCTCGCCACGTCCTTGATGGTGATCTTCTTCATGCACGCACCCCCCACCGCTACTCGTCCGCCCGCGTCGCCAGCGATTCGATATCCACTGTGCCATGCGTCACGCGCAGGCGCAGCACACAGCGCTTTGCGTTGTGCATGAGCAATCCGGAAAGCACCTGCTCATAACGCATAGCGCTCAAATCGAATCGATTGAGCAGCACGTCGTCCTGATAGACCTCCAGCTCAGAGCGTTCGTCGCTGTAGCAGTGGATCTCCAATCGGGAATGCATCGTCACCTCAAACAGCGTATAGCAGGCAAAGTCGCCGGCGCACATACGCAGCGCGTACTGCGCCCATTCGCCATCAAACACCACGCGCTTAATGCGCTCGGGGAAACGCCGGTAAATGTACATTCCAGTATCGCGCCTGTAATCCACCGCGGGATATTTGCGGTCTCCATGATCGTAGGATACGCCTAAGCCGGGCAGCTCGTCGAAATTGGTTCCGGCAATTACGCAGCCCGGAATCAAGTGCACATTGGCGTTAATGGTATTGTGAATACCACAGCGCTCTATAGAAACGGCGTTCAGCAGCGCCTTGAGCAGTTCTTCCGCGCGATCATAGCCCGGATGCGGTCCGCCGAGCAGGTAGTTGCTCAGCAGCCGCCAGTTCGTCGGCGGCTGTATGGCGCAAGGCGCGTTCTCACCGCCCATCTTCTTCCAAGCCCAGATATTAAAGCCGATATTCAGGCTGGCGGCGAGGGGCATCACCGCGGAAACCCATTCCAGCGTGTTTTCACCCGTGAGCAGCCACAGCGGCACATCCAGCCGTTCAGAGGCGGCGATATACTCCCGAAACGAGGTAATATCCGGCACACACCCGTAACGGTGAAAGCCGAGCACCATTCTGTCGTCCAGCTTGCGGGTAAATACGTCTACCCGCTCACCCCAATGCGGACCCTCCAGCACCACAATATGTCGCGCATCGTGCGCGCGAATGCGCGCAATACACGCCTCGTAAAACTCCATTAAACGCGGAATGTATATCTCCATATCCATATCGCCCTCAAACCGTACGGGGCGAATCGGGCGATTCAGCAGCTCATAGCCGCCCACAATCCAGCGGTCGGCGTATCGCGCCGCGATCTCCTCCCACAGCGCCAACCCCTTTTCGAACTGCACGCCATCGGAAAACAGG
This sequence comes from Clostridia bacterium, assembly GCA_017460585.1. GTDB lineage: Bacteria > Bacillota > Clostridia > Christensenellales > Aristaeellaceae > Faecivicinus. Next base: position 7,471 of record JAFUAR010000249.1, on the reverse strand, counting down.
CGACAAATATCATCTACACTGTCGTCTATATTGCTGCCGCTCTGCCCGCCCGGCGCAGCGTGCATATCAATAAAGGCATACACGCCGTACTTTTCGCACCAATCCAACGCGCGATCCAGCAAATCAAACCCCTCTTCAACGAACGACAGCCAGGGTCCCTCCTGTACAAACAGCCGCGCATTGATTGGAATGCGCACCGAATTACAGCCCATGTCCGCCAACATTTGAATATCCGCCTCGGTCACGTAGCGTTCGCGATAACGGCGCCAGAACGCGTCGGCGGCGGGCTTGCCCACCAGCTCCTCGATTACCGCCTCCATGCGGCGCGGACGATCGAAGCGCGGCGCGTCGCATAGCCACATATAGCCTTCGCTGTGCAGCCAATTGCCCAACGCCCAGCCGTTCAACAGTACGGGCTCACCCACGCCGTTTACAATCTCGCGCCCACGCACATCCAGAAATCCCCGCACGCGTCCGCGATCCATTTCCGCTCTCACGCCACAATCGCCCCTTTCAGGCGTACCCAAGAATTGCACCCATTATAGCACGATTGTATGGCAATTGCCAGAAGGAATGCTTTGCCAAAACGCACAAAACGGGATCGCCCCCATGAGGGCGACCCCGCATTCAGACCCGCTTATTCCGCGTCTACACCGGACAGATAGGTATCCAGCACCGCGTCATACGCCGCGTAGTTGCGCTGTACGATATCCAGATAATCGTTCAGACCGGCTGCTTCCAGAGACGCAATGTAGGCATCCCACGTGCTGTCAATGTCGCCATCCAGAATGGCGGTGGCATTGTAGTTGTCGATCAGGTTATAGAGGTTGTCGGAAATCAGCGACATGGTCTCCTGATCCTCGGGAGAATACCACATTCCCGGAGGAATGATGGGATCGTTCAAGTGCTTCTCCACGAAGCCAACCTTGATCATGTCGTTGTACAGATCGGCGGCATCCTCCGGATAGGCGACGACCGTGTCGTAGTACTCGGACAGCACGGCGGCGGGACGACCGTTCAGCGTGCTGTAGGAGCGCAGCTGGCTGAAGGTATCGATGCCATCGGGCAGCTCCACATCGTGGTTCCATACCATCACGCCGTTCTCATCCAGCACGTAGTACAGACCGATGGGACCCCAGTTGGCCTCGACCGAGCGCTGCGGATCAAAGTACATATCGATCACGCGAGCGGCGAGCTCCGGATCTTCGCAAGCGGTGGTAATGGCGCTGACTACGGTATTGTGCATTTCGGAAATGTTGTCCTTGCAGCCATATTCGCCATTGGGTCCCTGCAGATAGGGAACGGCGGTGTACATATCGCGGCGCTCGCGCGGTACCGCGTCAATAATGGAGAAGAACACCAAAGAGCCGACTACGCAGTCGTCGCTGTTGATCAAAGCCTGAATCTGGCTTTCGTCGTTCAGGGCGAAGTCTACCCAGATCAGACCTTCATTGTACAGCTCGTTGAACCACTTGAGACCTTCCTTGTACGCCTCGGTGGTGGCGGTGCAAATCACGTTGCCGTCCGCATCCAGCGCAAGACGGTCGCCGGTATCCGCCTGACCCCAGCAGCCCATGAACTGTCCGATGGACTGGTTGTTGCGCCAAGAGCCCAAACCGGAGGTGCCTACGCGGAACACGAAGGGAATCTCATCGCTCGGGTCGCCGTTGCCGTTGCAATCGTTATCGCGGAACGCCTCAAGGCAAGCCTTGTACTCGTCCAGCGTGGTGGGCACTTCCAGCCCGAGCGCGTCGAGCCAATCCTTGTTGATGTTCAAAATGCCCTGATTGCAGACCAGACCGTACATCTCCTCGATGTAGGGGAAGCCCCAAATTTCGCCATCGGGCGCGGTCATCGCGGCGCGATACTCGGGGTTTTCGTTCAGAACCTTGTTCAGGTTCGGCATCACTTCATCGTTGATGTACTGGGTTACGGGTACGAATACATCCTGATCCTGATAGTTGATCACGGTGGACTTGCTCAGACCATTCAGGAAGATGTCCGGCAGGTCATAGGAGTTGATCATGAGGTTGATCTTCTCGCCGGCGCCTTCATCCGGAATTTCAATGATGTCCATCTTCACGTTGCAGAGTTCTTCCACATCCGTAATGACCTTCATCTCAGAAACCGGAATCGAGATGGCGCTCTTCACGACCGCCACGGTGAGGGTCGGGGTTTCTTCCGCCAGCGCGGGACAGAGCGCCAGCGTAAGCATTCCCACCAGAAGTAGACACAGCAGTTTCTTCATAGTACGAAGCCTCCTTGTATATTTTTTTGACAGTCCTCGGACTGTTCAAAACACCTTTGATGGGGTACAATCCATCGAATACTTCCCTTGAAAACGCTATCCCTTAATCGAACCCACCAGCACGCCCTTGGTGAAGTACTTCTGCAGGAACGGGTAAAGTACCAGCAGCGGCACGCTCGCCACCACAATAATGCCGTATTTAAGCTGTTCCGCAATGCGGATCTTATCCGCGCGGTTCAACAAATCATCCGTCATGGAAGAAGAAGTTACCTGATTCACAATTAACAAATTGCGCAGCACCAGCTGCAGCGGGAACTTGCTCTCCTTATTCAGGTAGATCATGGCATGGAAGTAACCGTTCCAGTGACCCACCGCGTAATACAGCACAATCACCGCCAGCATCGCTTTGGAGAGCGGCAGCGCAATTTGAAAGAAAAAGCGGAAATCGTTGCAGCCGTCGATATGCGCCGCGTCCAACAGCTCCGAAGGCAGGCTGGTTTCAAAAAATGTGCGCGCAATAATCATATTCCACACGCTCAAGCCGGTGGGAATAATCATTGCCCACAGGTTGTCGCGCAAACCCAGCTTGCTGTTGATCAAATACGAAGGAATCAATCCGCCGGAGAAGAACATGGTAAAGGCGAATATCTTGAGCAGCACGCCTCGCCCCACAAAATCCTTTCTGGATACGGCGTAGGCACACGGAATAGTAATGACCATATTCACTGTGGTACCCAGTACCATGTAAATGAGCGAATTGGAATATCCGCTCCAGAGCTGCTTAAAGGCGAATATCTTATGGTAGCCCTGCGCGTACCACTTTACCGGGTACAGCAGCAATCCTCCCTGATTCACCACCATGGGATCGGTAAAGGACGCGCATACTACAAAGTACAACGGATAGAGCACGATCAGCGCGATAATTGCCAATAGTGTAATGTTCACTATGTTGAACACGCGGTCCGCCGCGGTCTCACGAACGGCGATGCCTCGATTATTCCTTTTCTTCATTGCGCTCATCCCCTTTCTCACCACAGCGAGGTTTCCGTCACGCGCCGACTAATGTAGTTCGCCGCTGCCACCAGTATAAAGCTGACGACCGAGTTGAGCAGACCCACCGCGGTGGAAAAGCTGTACTTCGCGTTCAGTAGACCAATCTTGTAGGTATAGGTGGATATGATTTCGCTCACCGTAATGTTCAGCGAGTTTTGCATGAGGTAGGATTTTTCGTAACCCACGTTCATAATGCCGCCCATGTTCATAATCAGCATGATGACCACCGTGGGCAATATGCAGGGCAAGTCGATATGGATGATCTGCTGCATACGGGTGGCGCCGTCCATCATCGCCGCCTCGTACAGCGCGGGATCAATGCCGCCGAGCGCCGCCAGATAGATGATTGCGCCCCAGCCCGCGCCCTGCCATATGCCGGAGGTGATATAGACCGTTCTGAACCACTTGGGATCCCCCATAAAAGTAATCGCTTTGCCGCCCATCGCCTCTACTATTTTGTTTACCCAGCCGCTGCTCGGGGTGAGAAACACATTGAGCATGGACACCAATACTACCGTAGAAATGAAGTAAGGCGCGTAAGTAACCGTTTGCACGAACTTCTTGTAGCCCTTGCTCTTTACTTGATTGAGCATAAGCGCCAGTAGGATGGGCACCGGAAAGCTCCAAAGCAGAGAATACACACTCAAGAGCAGCGTATTCATAACCAGCGTTTTAAAGTTGGGCAGCGAGAAGAGCTGGTTGAAGTATTTCAAACCGATCCACGGGCTGCCGGTAATGCCCAAATTGACCTTGTACTCTTTAAAGGCGATCTGCACGCCGTACATAGGCGCATATGCGAAGACAATAATCCAGATTACCGCCGGCAGCGCCAGCACATACAGCTGCCAGCTCCTCGCCAGCCTGCGCCACAAGGGCATGGATTCGGGTTTCAATTTGCTCGTGTTCAAGAGTTCGCTCATGCGCATGCCCTCCCGCTGCAATCCAGTATAAGTGCATTGTTATTGATTTATTGCGTGTTTTAATTATACCTTCAAAATCCCCTTTGTCAATACTATGTTTCGCCAAAATGAAGTTTTTATTTGTTAAATATGGTCGTTCTCATTAAAAAAGCTTGCATTTTTGCGCCCTTTCGATATAATTTAAATAAACAAACTACGGAATAATTTTATTCTGTATTTTATCTGGCGCAATTCATCCACTATTATCCGGATGCGCAATCCTCCGTATGAGCAACCAAAGTCCGGCTTTATTTTCGCTGAAATTAACCGCGATGGAAGTATGCACCGACCGGATTTATGCTATTCTATTAGTAGCGTTTTCCGCAAGGAAACAAATGGCTGCGAATAGAGGAAAATACAATGAAGTGGACATCCATCAATCAGGAGCTGCAAAAGGAAAACAATATCTCGGTGGTCATGCACGCACTGCGCGCCAACGATCGGTGTACGCGCATTGGTCTTTCCGAAATCACGGGTTTGACGCAGGCTTCCATTACCAAGATCGTCGCTCAGCTCATCGAGTGGGGCGTGGTTTCGGAAGTGGACAGCGTTGGCGTTGGCGTTGGGCGCAAGGCGATCTGCCTGCACTTGAATTCTGAAAAGTACCATGCCGTCTCCGTGCGCATCAATCGCAAATACATCAATTTGGCGATATACGATATGGACGGTCGGCTCTACGATATGGAGCAGTGCGAAATCAGCTTTCTGGACGGCGCGCAGGTCTCCATGGATCATATGATTGCGCGCCTGAAGGATATGCTCGCGCGCTTCGGACGCACGGTACAATGCATCGGCGTAGCGGTGCCCGGTCCATTCAACTACAAAACGGGACGCATATCATTGATGAGCGGCTTCCCCGGCTGGAACGAAATCGACATTAAAGGACAGCTCGAAGACGCCTTTCATCGCCCCGTGTACATTGATCACGACGCCAACTGCGGCGCGCTGGCGGAGATGTGGTATTCCAACGCGGACAACGTATCCGATATGCTTTTCATTTGCGCCGACCGAGGCATTGGCGCGGGATTGATATTGAATTCCTCTCTCTACCGAGGCTCGTACGGCTTCGCGGGGGAATTCGGACACGCCAGTATTAATATCTTTGGTCCCCGCTGCGAATGCGGAAATCGAGGCTGTCTGGAGCTGTTCGGGTCTACTGTGGCGTTGGAGAACGCCTACCGGCAGGAGGTATTCAACCCCTTGAAACCCAATTCTCTGCTAGGGCACATTCCCGCAGGAGAGATTCTCGCGCGCGTGCGCAGCGGCGAACCCGCCGCCTGCAACGCCTACGCCAAGACCGTGGGCTACCTGTGCTTCGGCGTAGTAGGGCTGATCAACGCGTTAAATCCCGGCACGGTAGTGTTTGCAGATAAGATCATCAACGGCGGCGATCTTTTCCTGAGCGTGGTACACGAAAGCTTTAAGCAGTACCTCATGCCGGAAATATATAAAAATTTAAATGTAAAGCTGTGCGAGTTAGACGGCGACCCAATGCTGCTGGGCGCAAGCGTGCTGGCTTTCGACCAGATGCTCCGCAATCCACTCACCTATTTGAAGCCTTAATTCGACCAATCGAACGGAGGAACGACCTATGAAGCTTCTTACCGTACTGCGCGATATTCCTAAGCTCTGGGAGCTCTCCTTCAGTGCTCCCGAAATTTCCGGCGCGCTGCTCGAAGTGCGCCGCGGCAATGAGACGATCCTCTCCGTTTCGCGTGGGGAAACGCTTTGCGCGCAAATCCACACCGCTTGGAAGCAGTCCACCCGTAATTTCGGAGATAATCCCGAGTTCGACTTTGCGCTGACCGCTTTGAACGCTTCCGGCAAAATTCGCCTGTGCTGGCGAGGCTACTCCTTCCGGCTCTATGTAAATGATATACTGGAAGACGAAGAATGGCCGCTGGGCGCGCCGAAGGACGGTCCGTGGGAAATCTTTGCCGATGATGGCGTAACTGATTTCGAGCTCTTTGTGCCCAGCGATATTGCCGAAGACGCGGAGACCGATTTTGATCGCCCCTTCCAGAACTACGTGCACCCCGGGCACAACACCGCGGTGGGCGACTGTATGCCCTTCAACCGCGACGGGCGCTGGTGCCTGTACTATCTGCTGGATCGCCGTGCGCACCGCAGCAAAAACGGTCTTGGCGCGCACCAGTGGGCGCAAATTTCCACCGCCGATTTGAAGCACTGGGTGATTCACCCCATGGCGGTGGGCATTACCGAGCAATGGGAAGGCTCCATATGCACCGGTTCGCTCATTCAAAAGGACGGCCAAACGTGGGCGTTTTACGCCGCGCGTATGTCGGATGGAACCCCGGCACGACTCACATGGGCGGTGAGCGACGATGGCGTCCATTTTGAAAAATCCAACCGGTATTTCGCGCTCACCGACCCATATGAGCCCGTATCCGCGCGCGACCCCATGGTTTTTCTGGGCGCGGACGGGCAATACCATATGCTGGTAACCACTTCTCTGGTTGAAGGAGGGCGCTACGGCGGTTGCCTTGCGCACCTGACCAGCGCAGATCTGGAAAGCTGGACGCAGCACGAACCGTTCATCGTTCCCGGTTACTCCGATCAACCCGAGTGCAGCGATTACTTTGAATGGAACGGCTGGTATTATCTGGTGTTTTCCAACTTCGCCATTGCGCGCTATCGTATGTCGCGGCAGCCGTTTGGTCCGTGGATTCGCCCTGAGAACGACCTTCTGGACGCCCTCGAAATTCAAGTGCCCAAGACCGCGCCGTATGGCGAGCGCCGCTTTTCCACCGGTTTTCTCGCGCGCCGTCCGCGCTCCTATGCCGGCAGCGCCGTAACGCACGAGCTGTTTCAGCGCCCCGACGGCACGCTGGGCGTGCGCCCGCTGGAGGAGATTCTTCCCACGGCAAAGCGCACGGAAACAGTCGCGCCGATATCGCTCGCCGACCCGCAGGGGCGCATATGCGCAGAGCTGCCGCCAACGGAGGGTGCATTCCGCTTAAAGGCAGTGCTCGAACCCTCCGGCAAAGGCGCGCTGTACGGCATCAACCTAAAGCTCGGATCGGAGAGCGGCGACGGAAAGCACAGCTACCGCATTGAATTCGACCCCGCCGCGGGCACCGTAACGATTGCCCGTCCTTGGGAGGACTTTGGTCGTGGCGCGGGCAGAGATCTACTGAAAAACATCAATCTCGCGGGCGCTGTTCCCATCGATATGACCGCTTCCGGCGAT
>JAFUAR010000248.1 GCA_017460585.1 Clostridia bacterium | reverse complement strand
GGAAGAATACCGCGCGCTGATTCATGAAGTACGCGAACTCGGCGGCGGATTTATCAAGATAATGATTTCCGGCATTATGGATTTCAATCATTTCGGCGCGATTACCAGCCATCCCCTCCCCTATGCCGAAATTCGTGAAATTGTGCGTATCGCTCACGATCAGGGCTTTTCTGTAATGGCGCATGCCAACGGAGCGCGACTCATCGAGGACGCGGTTCTCGCAGGCGTTGACAGCGTAGAACACGGCGCATATATGGATGACGATGCCGTACGCGCAATCGCGGAAGCGAAGATTGCTTGGGTCCCGACAGTGGTAACGATCGCCAATCTCATAGGTGAAGGAAGATATCCAGACGAAGTTCTGCGTCCGCTTTTCGAGCTGCATATGGAAAATATACGTCGCTGCGCCTCGCTAGGCGGCATCATCGCCTGTGGGTCGGATGCCGGCGCTTACCGCGTAGAACACGCTTTGGGCTGTGCGCAAGAAGCGGAGATACTCGCCAATGCGGTAGGCAGCGAGCAAACGCTCATTGAAGGCGAGGCATGGCTTCGGGAACGCTTTAAGCGCCCGCTTTTCATTTCTGATCATTCGAGGTGATACAATTGAATCCGATTATTTCTCAAGCGCTCAACGCCATAGAACCACTAAATGAAGCTGCAATGGCAAAGGCAAAGGCGCGACAGGCGAAGCTCGCCAAACCGCCGGGCAGTCTAGGCAAGCTTGAAGCGCTCAGCATACAGCTATGCGGTATTACCGGTAGGCTGGACTGCGCGTTTCAACGCCGACGCGTACTGGTTTTCGCAGCGGATAACGGCGTAGTGGCGGAAGGCGTATCGTCCGCGCCGCAATCAGTCACGCTCGCTCAAGCAATCAATATATCCCGTGGGCTCACCGGAGTGGGCGTTATTTCGCGCCATTTTCACGCGGAGCGCGAGGTGATTGACGTGGGAATTGCCTATGCGGGCGATATCCCCGGCGTGCGCAATGAAAAGCTGGCTCTGGGTACCAATAACCTCGCGAAAGAACCCGCTATGCCCCGCGCGCTTGCGGAGCGCGCGTTGGAGATCGGCATAGCAGCGGTTAAACGCGCGTTGGACGAGAGCGTAGAGATCATCGGCATTGGCGAAATGGGTATTGGCAACACCACCACTTCTTCCGCGGTACTCTCCTGCCTGACTGGTCGATCCGCCTCGGAAACGGTAAGCAGGGGCGGAGGCATCAACGATGACAGCTTACGCAGAAAGATCGAAATTATCGATCGGGCGCTTTGCGAGTGGAAGCCAAACGCGAACGATCCGATTGATGTGCTTTCCAAAGTGGGCGGGTTTGATCTGTGCGCTATGACAGGGGCGTTTATCGGGGCGGCGGCATATCGTATTCCGGTAGTGATCGACGGATTCATTAGCGCAGTGGCGGCGCTTTGCGCTTTTCGCCTGCAGCCATTGTGCGCTCAATACATGATTCCATCGCATGCCTCCATGGAAGCCGGATACGCAATGGCGATGGAAGAATTGCATATGGAGCCGATACTGCTTTTGCAAATGCGCCTTGGCGAAGGCAGTGGATGTCCGTTCGTATTCGAAATCGCTTCCGCTGGCATGGACGTACTCCAACACATGGCAACCTTTGAGGAAGCAAGCATCGACGATGAATATTTAACGGAAATTCGCGCCAACGAGCGCTTTCAAGGTGGAAAATGAGCGTACTCATTTCGGGCGGATGCAAAAACGGAAAATCCTATTATGCTCAGGAATTGGCAAGGGCAATGGGCGCGCCGCTATACTACATCGCTACCATGATTCCGCACGACGCCGAGGATGAAGCGCGCATTGAGCGTCACCGCCGCGAGCGCGCGGGTTGGGGATTTGAAACGATAGAATGCGGACGGGATATTTTGCGCGCGCTGGATGGAACAAATCTCTCCGGCGCATTTCTGCTGGACAGCACTACCGCCCTTTTATCCAATGAGATGTTCTCTTCTGACGGAATCGACCCGACTGCAGGAGAACGCGTGGCGCGAGCGTTGTGCGAATTTGTGCAACGAGCGCCGAATACAGTCGTGGTATCCGACGGCATTTATTCAGACGCAAACCGCTATGATGCATGGACGGAGTGCTATCGCAGAAATCTGGCGCGCATCGACTGTGCGCTGGCACAGGTATGCGATACGGTTATTGAAGTGGTTGCTGGACTTAAAATTGTATATCGGGGAAGTGTATTGCTATGATTTGGATTCGCGCGTTTTTCATGTGCTTGGGTATGTTTACGGCAATCCCCTGCCCCTATCGTCCGTGGGATGAGGACGCGCGCCCGCGCATGACAGCGATGCTGCCAATGGTGGGGTTGGTCATTGGCGCGATCTGGCTGGCGCTCGGTTGGCTGGCGCGGGCATTTCTTCCCACAATGGTCGCGGCGGGCACGGTTGCCGCGCTCCCCATACTGCTTACGGGAATGATCCACATGGATGGATTCATGGACACTGTAGATGCGACCATGTCATGGCGCGACGCTGAGGAACGCCGAAAGATACTAAAAGACGTGCACTGCGGATCATTCGCCGTTATCGCTTCCATATTGCTCTGCACAGGACAATTTGCCGCCGCTTACGAGCTGCTCGCACGGGATATTCGCGTACTGCTGCTGCTTCCCGCCGCATCTCGCTGCTTGTCCGCAATCGCCGTAAGCATACTTCCCGCCATTTCACACAGCGAATACGCCAAAGGGAGCAAGCATATGGACACGGCGATTACCGCAACGGCGATGCTGGTCAGTATCGTAATCGCTAGTTTCTTCTGGCTTGGGATATGTGGCGGTATCGCAATATTGGCGGAAACGGTTGCCTATATGCTGGCGATGGCATGGGCAGTACATTCTCTGGGCGGCGTATCGGGCGATTTGGCAGGCTACGCGCTGTGCGTAGCGGAACTGGCGGGAATGATTGCCGCAGCAATACTGTAATGGAGGTTGCTATGGTTTTTATTATTGGCGGAAGCTATCAAGGCAAAGAGGAATACGTATTAAACCGCTTTTCCTTCGCGCAAACGGATATATACGTTTGTACAGAAGCAGCAGAGCCGGACCTATGCTTTCCCATTCTTTCACATATTGAACGGTTCGCGCTTTATGCAGTAAAAAACGACCATGAACCCACAGATTTCTGGCGCGCGCACAGGGACGCGCTCGAGAATAAAATTATTATTGCAGACGACATATCCTGCGGCATTGTGCCCATGG
>JAFUAR010000247.1 GCA_017460585.1 Clostridia bacterium | reverse complement strand
CGCGCAAGGCGGGCAAAGAGGGCGCAAGGCGCGTGTGGCGCAAAGAGCGATTGGGCAAAATGGCGGACGAGATCATTTTGGCGATCGAGCGCAAGCGATACAGCAGCGATTGGACGAAGGAGAACGGGCGGTTCATACCGTATCCGCAAAAGTATCTTACGGAGCACCGCTGGGAGGACGAGCAGGACAGCGATTGGAATGCACAAGGCAGTACGGCAAGCGATGACGAGTTTGACCTCGTGTGGGGCTGCTATACCGAAAAAGACAATGAGCTGCTTAGAAGCTGCATAGACTAGTGACGATGCGGAAATCGTCAGCGCTTCCCCAGGGAAGCCCTCTCACTTCGCCTAGAGAATTTGCTCGATCACGGCTGGTGTTTGATGCGCTTGCGCCCCTGAAAGCGCTGGATAAGCACACCCAGTATCCACGCCAGTATTTCGTCCGCGGGCGCTTCGCCTTAGCCGTGAAGCGCTTTCCACAAGCGCAAGCGTACCGAAAGAGACGAGGCGCTTCATGCCGCCGCTGCGGATGGAACGTCTGGGGTTGTGCCTCGACATCCCATGGATGAATGGGTACTATGTTGACCATGAATCCATGGACCATCCATACGGTTTGCCGAGGGAAAGGAAAACGCCCTGCGGATCGCGGCGACAGTGCGCGGCGCGTTCGCAGGACGATGGATTGTATATGGGGGTTAGGGGAATATATTGCCGCTAGGACAATACGCTGGAAGAGCGATTTTAGTATCCCTTTGCGGCACTCAGGTCATAGACGGGCTTGAGCGCGGGGTAGAGCTTTTCATAGATTTCGAAGGTATCCGCGTAGCGCTTTTGGTTTTCGCGAATGGGCAGGGTTTCGGTTTCCATGCGCACAATCGCCGCCGCCTCGGTGAGATTCTTCCATACGCCCGCGCCTACGCCCGCGACCATGATCGCGCCGTACGCGCCGCCTTCGCTCGCGGCGGACATGGTGTATACGGGCAGATCGAATATATCCGCCTGCATTTGCCGCCAAAGCGCGGAAGCGGAACCGCCGCCGGAGGCGTATACCTTTTCGCACTTCATAAAAGCCGCCATCAGGTCGATCACCTGCTTGAGCGAATACGTTACGCCTTCCATGACCGCACGGGTCATATCGGCGCGCGTGGTGCCGAGCGTGATGCCGTAAAACGCGCCGCGCGCGTTCGGATCGGGGTAGGGACAGCGCTCGCCGGTCAGGTAGGGCGTGAAGACGACTCCGTTGGAACCGGGCACGGAGCCGGCGGCTTCTTCGCCCATGATATCATACACGTTGCGATGGGTCTGCTGCGCCTGCGCCACGCTGTGCTGGCTCAATTCGTCGCGATACCAGCGGTATGCGCCGCCGGAGGTGAGCGGACAGCCGAACGCGTGCCAAAGACCCGGCTCGTTGTTGCAGAACATTTGCAAATCGCCGTTGGGATTGGCATAGAAACGGTCGAGCGCCATGGATACGTTGCCGGAGGTGCCGATCACTACGCCCAGCACGCCGGGGGTGACCAGTCCGGCGCCAGTGGTTTGAATGACCGCGTCTCCGCCGCCAAAGTATACGGGCAGACCTGCGGGCAGACCCGTTTCCTCGGCCGCCAAACGCGTGACGCGCCCCGCCAGCGCAGTCGATTCCTCGACCGGCGGGAATAGGCTTAGATCCAATCCGACCAGTTGAATCAGCGCTTCGTTCCAGCGGCGTTCTTTGGTGTTAAAGAAGCCGGTGCCGGAGGCGTCGGATACATCCATGCCGACCTCGCCGCACAGTCTGAAACGAATATAATCCTTCGGGCAGATGAACGTGCGCATTCGCGCAAAGTTCTCCGGCTCCTCGTCGCGCAGCCAGAGCACCTTGCCGCCGGTATAGCCGGTAAGCATACGGTTGTTGGTGTGCGCGAGCAATCCGTTCAGCCCGCCCGCGCGCTCGGTGATCCAGTCGCACTGCTTCTGTGTGCGCTGGTCGCACCAGAGTATGGCGGGGCGAATGACCTGATTGGCGGCGTCCAGCGCCACTAGACCGTGCATTTGTCCGGAGAAGGAGATGCCCGCGATCTGTCGCGCGTCCACCTTGGGCAGTATTTCCCGCAAGCCGCGCGCGACGCCCGCGTACCAGTCCTCGGGGTTTTGCTCCGCCCAGCCGGGGCGCGGCGTGGAGAGCGGATATTCCTGCGTGGAAGAGGCGAGTACGCGACCGGTTTCATCGGCAACGATACATTTCGCGCCGGAAGTGCCTACATCCAGACCGACCAGTAATTTCTGCGCCATACGCATATCCTCCAGTCTATTTGTCCTTCTTCATATGGTTGCGAAACAGTCGGAAATGCTTTTTCGAAAGCTTATCGATGCGTCCGAAGTCGAGCTTATTTTCTTGACCGCTGAACAGTCGCTTTATATTGGAGCGGTGGCAGAAAAAGGAGAGCAGCATCAGGCATATCGCGAAGACCATGACAAACGCGAAATGCTCCGTGCGCGGGTAGAAAGCCAAATACAATAGCGGATAGGCGATGGACGCGAGCAGCGAACCCAGCGACATTAGGCGCGTAATGACGACCGTCAGGAACACAATCCCCACCAGACACGGCGCGACTGGCCAGCAGATCACGAACGTG
>JAFUAR010000246.1 GCA_017460585.1 Clostridia bacterium | reverse complement strand
CGTATCGGAGGGCTGGCACGCCGTGTATGAGGGGATGGAGCGCGCTGAAAAGGCGGAACAAGCGTTGCCCAAGCTGCAAAAGGGAGATGCGCGCAAAGTAGAAAAGACGGCGATTAAGGCGCACAAGACCAAGCCCCCGCAGGCGCTCAACGACGCGAGCCTGCTGAACCTAATGGAGAACGCCGGCAGAACCATAGAAGATGAAGCGCTGCGCGAGCAGATGAAGACCTCCGGTCTGGGTACGCCTGCCACGCGCGCGGCAATGATCGAACGATTGATCGCCATGGGTTACGCAAAGCGCGCCGGCAAAAATATCATATCTACCACAAAGGGTCGGCAGCTGATCGACGTTGTGCCGGAGCAGATTTCATCTGCGGTGACGACCGGCAAGTGGGAAAAGGCGCTTTCAGAAATGGCGAACTATCGCAATGACGACGAGCGCGCCATGAAATCGCAGCGCTTCATGGGCGGGATCGCGCGGTTCTCTCAATTTCTGGTGGAGGCTGCGCGCACCGCGCCGAGCACCGTGCAGTTCGAAAAGGAAGCGCCGCGCGGCGGAGCGAAGGCAAAAAAGAAGGCGCCGGCAAGGCGAAAAAAGGGAGAAGACGCTACTTCGCCTTCTCCTCGAGCTCGCTAAAGGACAGCTCCAGCTGTTTGCCCAGACCCGCCGCCAATTTGGTAAGCGTATCGAGCGCCACCGCCTCGCGACCGTTCTCGATTCGGCTAATTTGTCCCTGCGGCACGCCGGTTATGGCGGATAGCTGCTTCTGTGTGACGCGCTGACGGGTGCGTTCGCGCTTCAACTGCGCGCCTACCCGCTGGCGCGTTGACTCTATTTTGGTCTCTAATTCGGAATGCTCCTGCTCAATAAGGTGCTGTAGGTGGGGGTTGGTCCATTTATGTACGGTGTAATGCTCCTGCTTCTTCAAGCGCCTCGCCCCCTGTTGATATGAGAAAAAGGGTTCATGCCCATTACTGTTCCGCCTACGGCTTCACAGGTTGTGGACGGGGATGATATCCCCCGCCACTGCCACCCCCTCAGGTTTTGCTAAAATCGCTACGCGATTTCCGGGCGCAAAACCTGCAAGGAAGCGGACACTTGGTCCGCGTCCTCGCGGCGTACACGCCGCCGCCGCGGATTGAATGTCGGGGGTGCGCCCCCGACACCCCCTTGGGTGACTGGTCACTTCATGCCCGTGGCAATTCGGTCTTGCGGAAGGTCCCGCGAACGCCCAGCGAGCGGCGGCTTGAGCAGCCAGCTCTAGCATGGATTCAGCCGGTTCCTGCAAGGGAATGAACTTAGTTTAGCGAACACCGCGTGAAAAGGCAAGGGCGAAAATGCGACATTGAAGGCACAGTTTGCGCGCAATCCGCAAGCGCCAAAAAGGGGCGTTTCATCGCGTTTTCTGTGGAAAAGTCGCTTTTTTTGCCCCAAATTACGACAACTTTATGATATTTTGGTTGACGGAATGACAAAATTGAGGTATGATGAAACATATTCAGTCACAAGGAGGTTCACATTATGGATCGCGAGAAAAACGGCATGGCAGTTGCCGGATTTATGCTTTCCACGATTTCGCTGCCGTTGTTCGTGGTGGCTTTTTTGTGTATGCTTCAGGTACTTTTGTTCCCTTTTATGGCGGTGATCTTTGGCGAAGCGGCGGGATTGATCGCGGTATTTGGCATTGTGCTGAGCGCGATTGGCAACGCCCGCTCTTATAATGAAAATACCCGCGGCGCGGGTTTGAGCATTGCGGGGCTGCTGGTGGGCACGGTGGTACTCACGCTGGTATTGTCCGCAACCGCTCTTTGGATTTCTACGACCGCGATGGGCTTTACCCTGCTGCCCGCGCTCATTTAATGGTTTGCTAAAATCAAATCGACCGGAGCAATATCCTTCGCTCCGGTCGATTTTTTCGCGTTATAGTATTTTTGAAAGGAAATCTCTGGTTCTGGGGTTCTGTGGATTGGTGAAGATTTGTTCGGGCGTGCCCTCTTCCAAAATCTTGCCGCCGTCCATGAACAGTACGCGGTCGCCCACCTCGCGGGCAAAACCCATTTCGTGGGTGACGACCACCATGGTCATGCCATCCTTCGCCAGCGCCTTCATGACATCCAGCACCTCGCCAACCATTTCGGGGTCGAGCGCGGAGGTGGGCTCGTCAAAGAGCATCACGTCGGGTTCCATACACAGCGCGCGCACAATGGCGATGCGCTGCTTCTGTCCGCCGGAGAGCTGGCTGGGGTAGGCGTTCGCGCGATCCGCCAGTCCTACGCGTTCCAGCAATCCCATCGCCATTTTTTCGGCTTCCTCTTTGGATTTCTTGTGCAGCTCTACCGGCGCAACGGTCATGTTGCGCAGTATGGTCATGTTGGGAAACAGGTTGAAATGCTGAAACACCATGCCCATCTTCTGGCGGTGTACGTTAATATTGACCTTCGGGTCGGTAATGTCTACCCCTTCAAAGGTTACCGTGCCGCCTGTCGGCATTTCCAGCAGGTTTAGGCAGCGTAGAAAGGTGGATTTGCCCGATCCGGAGGGACCGATTACCACCACCACCTCACCGCGGCGGATATCTGTGGTCACCCCGTCCAGCGCCTTGATCTTGTTGCCCGAGGTGAACATCTTTTCAAGGTCGCGCACCTGAATAATCGTATCAGTGGTCACTGTTCCTCAGTCTCCTTTCCCATTTGCTCACCAGCCATGAGAAGAACATGACCAGCGCCAGATAGATGAGCGCCACCGCAATCAGCGGCATAAACGCGGAATAGGTGCGGCTGCGAATAATATCGCCGCCCTTGGTCAAGTCCTTTACCGCCACGTAGCCCGCTACGGAGGTCTCCTTCAGCAGGGCGATGAATTCATTCGCCAGCGAAGGCAGCACGTTCTTAATGGTTTGCGGAATAACGATAAAGCGCATGGTCTGTACATAGTTGAATCCTAGACTGCGTCCCGCTTCAAACTGTCCGTTGTCTATGGACATAATTCCGCCGCGTACAATTTCCGCCACGTAAGCGCCTGAATTCAAGCCGAACGCCAGCGCGGCGACCATAGTGCCGTTATCTGACCAAGCGAATATTACGAAGTAGATGATCATCAGCTGCACGACCACGGGCGTTCCGCGAAGTACGGTGAGGTATACGCGGCAAATGCCGTCCAATATGGCGAACAACCTGCGCCCAAGGGTTTTGCGCGCGGTATCCGCCGTCTTATCGTAAGTAGAGCGTACCATGGCGATGACGACGCCGATGACGACGCCCAATATGCCCGCCAGCAGCGTGATCAGCAGCGTGGTGCCCAGACCGTCCAGTAGGTATTTCCAGCGGTTTGCCTGTATGAAGTTCAGGTCGAAATCCGCCTTGAATTTATCCAGCCAAGCCTGCATTGCAGCGCCTCCCCGTGTTCCCCGAAACGGAGAAAGTGATTGATTTGTTACTGTTCAGCCTACGGCTTCACAGTAGGTGGACGGGGGACACGTCCCCGCCCGCGGCGCGGCGCTCGAATTTTCAATTCGACCGTCCGCGGTTTTGACTGAAAGTCAAAACTTGAAAACCCTTTCGGGTTTTCAACCT
>JAFUAR010000245.1 GCA_017460585.1 Clostridia bacterium | reverse complement strand
TCTGAATGCCCGCAATGCCGCCGCCAATCACCAGCGCGCGGCGCGTGACCGGACTGGTGCCCGCTGTCAGCGGCGCGTTCAGCTGTACCTTCGCAATAGCGGTACGCCCCAGTATAATCGCTTTGAGCGTCGCCTCCTCGCGATCCTTGTGAATCCATGAACACTGCTCGCGGATATTGGCAATCTCCACCATGTACGGGTTCAAACCCGCGCGCTCCGCCGTTTTGCGGAAGGTGGTTTCATGCATACGGGGCGAACAGGAGCATATGACCACGCCGGTGAGCTGATATTCGTGGATTTTTTCAATAATCATGTCCTGTCCCGTCTGGGAACACATATACTGGTAGTTGGTGGAGAATACCACACCGGGCTCATGCCCCAGCGCCTCGGAAACCCTTTCGACATCCACCGTCGCGGCAATATTGGTGCCGCACCAGCATACGAAAACGCCGATTCTTTGCACCGAGCTCCACCTCACTTTCTATACTTTCTAAACGCCGCGGTAATCGCCTGCTGCGGAAGGTCTTCTTCCAAACGCGGCGGCACATCTTCCGGTCTCATGCGGTCGTTGTGCTGCTGGCGCAGGAAGGTCGCGCGCACCGCCTCGATCAGGCGCGCGGGTTCGACCTGCCTTGGGCAGCGCTCCACGCAGGCAAAACAGCTCAAGCAGGTGTATATGCCTTTGGACTGCATCAGCTCCTCCACCCGACCGGACTCCACCATGGATACGAACTGGTGCGGGTGGTATTCCATCTCGTCATATGCCGGACAGCTTCCGGAGCACTTGCCGCACTTCATGCACTTTCTGGGATTCACGCCGGATATGCGATTGATCTCGTCGAGCCACGGATTCATGCGCTCACCTCCTGAATGCCCAGCGCCTGTGCCAGCAGTTCGGTAAAATACTTCACCTGCACGGGGTGATCCTTTACGCGCGTTAAATTATACATACACAGCGGGCAGGCGGTAATCAGCACCTCCGCCCCCGCGTTCCACGCGTTGTCCAATACCTTTTGCGATTGGCGATACGCATAGTCCGCATTCTCCAGCGCCACGTAACCGCCGCAACACTCGTTTCGCATGGCGTAATATACCGGCTGCGCGCCGAGCGCGGCAATGAGATCTTCCATCACAGAAGGGTTCTCCGGATCGTCCATCTCCATTTCCATACTGGGGCGCAGGAGCATACAACCGTAATATGCGCCAATCTTCAACCCCTTGAGCGGCGCCTCAACGGACGCTTTAATCGTTTCAAAGCCCACGTCGTCGCGCAGCACCTCCAAATAGTGCGCTACGCGCGTTTCCCCCGCATAGGGAACCTCGGGCTGCAAATAGTTTGCCACGCGACCGGCGATATCCGCATTGCGCCGCATATCGCCATTCACGCGGCGTATCACGTGGTGACAGGCAGAGCAGAGCGTCACCAAATCCTGCCCCAGATCGCGCGCCGCCATCAACGCGCGCACGGAGGACAGGCGCGTGGCAATCTCGTCCGTCGCCTGCGGATAGACCGCGCCGCAGCACTGCCATTCGGGCAGCTCTTCCAGCTCGAAGCCCAGCTTCTGAGCGGCGGCTCTGCCCCACTTGTCCAGATCCTTGCCTCTGGTTTTCAGCGTGCAGCCGGGAAAGTAGCTGTATTTCATAGTGTGCACCTCGCGTCAAACCATCTGTTCAGGGTGGAATACCTCGTCAAACCGCTCCTGCGTCAAAAAGCCCAGCGCCACGCAGGCTTCCTTTAGCGAAATATTCTCCGCGTACGCCTTCTTCGCGGTCTTGACGGCGTTTTCATAGCCGATATATGGGTTGAGCGCCGTCACGAGCATGAGCGAATTGTGCAGGTTGTGCGCCATTTTTTCGCGGTTGGCGGTGATGCCGAAGGCGCAGCGATCGTTGAACGAGTGAATGGACTGCGCAAGCAGCCGCGCGGACTGCAGGAAGTTATAGGCGCATACGGGCATGAACACGTTCAGTTCAAAATTGCCCTGCGAAGCCGCCATGCCGACCGCCACGTCGTTGCCCATCACCTGTACCGCTACCATGGTGACCGCCTCGCACTGGGTGGGGTTCACCTTGCCGGGCATAATGGAGGAGCCGGGTTCGTTTTCGGGAATGAATATCTCGCCCAAACCGTCGCGGGGACCGGATGCGAGCCAGCGTACGTCGTTGGCAATCTTCATCATATCCGCCGCAAGCGCCTTGAGCGCGCCGTGCGCGAACACGATTTCATCCTTGCTGGTGAGCGCGTGGAACTTATTGGGCGCGGTGACAAATTCCTTGCCGGTGAGGTTGGAAATTTCCTGCGCGACCAGAGTATCAAACCCCTTGGGCGCGT
Organism: Clostridia bacterium; assembly: GCA_017460585.1. Lineage (GTDB taxonomy): Bacteria > Bacillota > Clostridia > Christensenellales > Aristaeellaceae > Faecivicinus. The sequence continues at coordinate 1,315 of JAFUAR010000245.1, read as the reverse complement.
TTAATCCGGTACCGACCGCCGTGCCGCCCAGCGCCAGCTCCCTGAGTCCGGGCAAAGCGCGCGTCAGCATTTCGCGGTCGCGTTCCAAAGAGGCGCGCCAGCCGGAAATTTCCTGCGGGAATGAAATGGGTACCGCATCCTGCAAATGCGTGCGTCCGGACTTCACCACGCCCTCGTTTTCCTTTTCAAGGCGCAGGAAGGTGGCTGCCAGCGCGTCAATTGCCGGAAGCACCTGATCTTCTATGGCGATGACCGCCGCGATATGCATAGCGGTAGGATAGGTATCGTTGGACGACTGGGACATATTAATATCGTCGTTCGGGTGAAGCAGCTTTTCTCCCGCAAGCTGATTGCCGCGATTGGCGATCACTTCATTGGCGTTCATATTGGACTGCGTGCCGGAACCCGTTTGCCACACGACCAGCGGAAAATGCTCGTTCAGCGCGCCGGAGATCACCTCGTCGCAGGCGTTGGATATATATTTTGCCTTTTCATCGGTCATTTTTTCGGGTTTAAGCGCGTGGTTGGCGAGCGCGGAAGCCTTTTTCAGTATGCCGAAGGCGTGAATAATCTCCTGCGGCATGGTTTCTAAGCCCACGCCAATGGGAAAATTTTCATGACTGCGCTCCGTTTGCGCGCCCCAAAGCTTATCCGCAGGTACGCGAACCTCTCCCATGGAATCATGCTCGATACGATACTCCATATTCGATCCTCCTCTTATTTTCCGGATGCACACCGTTTAAACCCTTGCGAAAAAATCCGCAAGAGCAAAAACAAATGGATTGGTCGGAATAGTAAATGTGGTGCGCCCATAATTAGAGCGATTGCATAGGAAAATTATATCTATGGAATGAAAAAAAGGGAAATATAAGTTCGGGTATTGACATATCATTTTTATTATGGATCTGCACTCACCCCCAGACACTGACGCACGAATTCAATATACCCTTTTTCAATCGCGCTCAGGTTATATCCCGAGTCGTATACCAGCGCGTTCTGGTACACAATGGCGTTATTCTCCACGCGTCGCTGTACCAGTCCCCAGCGCTCCAGCTCCTCGGGCGTCATGCTGGTCGTCCACATATAGGCGTTGGGAATCGCCTTGAGCAATGAAAGCTGCGCCATGCGATCTACGGAATATACCTGCCGCCACGGCTTGCAGCCGGACGCCTCATGCAGGCGGAACGTATCGCCGTGAACAATTTCCGTATAGGAAACGATATCTTCCAGCCGCAAATTGGCGCGCTCCGCCAACGGGTGCTCGCGTCTCATCACCAATTGATAGCGGTAGCGGTTGAGCAGCTCGTCGTTCTGA
>JAFUAR010000244.1 GCA_017460585.1 Clostridia bacterium | reverse complement strand
GCAAAAGAGCGCGGCAATTCACCGCGTGCTCAAAACCAATATCGAGCGCTGCGAGCGCAAGCTGGCGCTGCAGCGAGAGGCGCTTGCCGGAAGCGAGCGCATGGAGGAATACCGCGTCAAGGGCGAATTGCTCACCGCGAATTTGTACATGGCGCAAAAGGGCTGGAAGAGCGTGGAGCTGCCCAACTACTACGAGCCGGATATGCCCCTTTTGAAGGTGGAGCTGGATGAAACGCTATCGCCCGGGCAAAACGCGCAGCGCTACTTCAAGCTGTACCAGAAGGCGCGCTCCGCCAAACAGCTCGCCTCGGAGCAAATCGAGAAGACCGAGGCGGAGCTCGACTACTTGGAAGGGCAAATGGACAATTTGGGCAAGTGCCGCCAGGAGGCGGAGCTTGTGGAGCTTCGCGAGGAGCTCGAGCGCTTCGGCTACGTCAAGGTCAACCGCAACCGCAGGCAGATGCGCCAGCTTCCGCCCTCGCAGCCCATGAAGTTCACCTCGACCGACGGGCAAACTATTTTGGTGGGCAAGAACAACCTGCAAAACGAGAAGCTCACCCTGTCGGCGCAGCCGGACGAGGTGTGGCTGCACGCCAAGGATATGCCCGGCTCGCACGTGATCATCGTAGGCGCGAATCCCTCCGAACAGACCATACTGGAAGCGGCGCGCTACGCGGCGGCGTATTCCAAGGGAGCGGCGTCCTCCCGCGTTCCGGTGGACTACACACTGCGGCGCTATGTGAAAAAGCCCGGCGGCTCCAAGCCCGGGTTCGTCATCTATACGCACCAAAAGACGCTCTACGTGGTTCCGGCGCAGCGCGGTTAAATCAAAAAGTAAAACCGGCGGGGAGCAATTTGCCCCGTCGGTTTTGATCTTATGCGGTTTGCACCAATTGCAGTATTTCGTAATACGCCAGAAGCTTGCCGTCCTTAAAGCGGTTGGTCTTGTCCAGCGTCCATTCCCGCTTGATGCGCTGAAACCGCGCCGAGAGCGCGTTGAGCAGACCTTCGCGGTCGGTTTCACCCTCCAAGCAGCGCAGTATGGTTTCCTTGCCCTCGTAATAGCCTAGAAAGCGCCCGTCCTTAAAGGCGTTTTCGCGGTCGCTCTTCCAATCCTCCATGGAGCGGCGGTAGCCCTCGGCGAGGCGGGAAAGCAGCTCGTTGATTCTTCCTTCGTTACTCATGCCATCGACCCTCCCAAAGCGAGCGAATGCAGCTTGTCTAAAATAGCGTTGTACATCATATCGTGCCCCAGCTGGTTGGGGTGAATGCCGTCTACGCATACCAGATCGGGCATGCGCTGCTGCGCCAAAAATAGCTCGCGCAAATCAAACAGCGCGGTTTTTTCCCGCTGGGCGATGGCGCGTATGCGCAGCGCGTAGCGCTCCTGCCAGCGGTAAATGTGCTCCACATCGCCCAAATAGCGCAGTATGCGCGATTCGTCGCGGTTTTGCGAAACCCAGCGGAAATACCTTTGCGCCAGCAGGGGCGGGGGCGTCACCAGCACGGGGCGCATATTCGCCTGACGCGCCTCGCGAATCATGCCGCACAGGTTTTCCTCAAAGCGGTCCAGCGGCACGTTGCCGTTTTGCAGCTGTTCGGGGTGCTCGCTCACGTAGCCCCAGTCCAGATCGCAGTCGTTCCCGCCGAATTCAATTACGGCGAGCTCGCCGGCGGTCTTCGCCTGCTCCTGCATGCGCGCCAATCCCTTTTCCGAGGTGCTGCCCATCACAGCGAAATTGCGCACGTTTACGCCCGCCTCCCGCTGGAGCCTCGCGACGCAGTTGTCGCGCAATATGGCGTAACGTCTGCGGGCTTCATCGTAAATCACGCCCTTGGCAATGGAATCACCCCATATGGAAATACCTGTCATGTGCTTCACCTCATCTCATCTAGTTTTCTAAACAAGATTATATCGTATTTCGAGCTGTTGTCAATAGTGAATTGCAAAATGTTTTTGATTTTTTGCGGATTTTGTGATATACTCCCAATAACAAGCGCGGAGCGCATATTTAAAATCGAAGCCGGAGGGTGTCTCATGGAGCGAAATTCCAAAAAGGCTCTTGAGCTGATGAACGAATACAAGCCCGTTTCGTGGGAAATGATTCCGGATATCGGCTTGTATATGGATCAGGTGATTACGCTGATTACGCGCATCTACGAGCCGCTCTACGGTAGCGCGTCCGAGGGCTATCTTTCACCTTCCATGATTAACAACTACGTAAAGGCGAAGCTCATTCCGCGCCCGCTGGGCAAAAAGTACAACCGCGAGCAGATCGCGCTGCTGCTCATGATCGTGTCGCTCAAGCAGGTGAGCACCATGGAGGATATTCGCGTTATGCTCTCCGCGGCGGAGCAGCTGGGCGTGCAGGCGCTCTATACGCGCTTTTGCGACCGCCAGCGGCAGGTGCTGGACGCGCTGATTACCGATCAGGACAACCAAAATAGCGCCCTTCCTCCGGCCATGAATTTCGCCATTGTATCCAGTGGCTACCGCGCCGGCTGCGAGGCGATGCTCAAGCTGGAGGGCAAGGAATAGTCGCGATTTGACTTTACAGAGAGGAAAACCCTCTCTGTTTTTGTATTTAAGGAGGAATGACCCTTGTACCGGCAAATGCAGTACTTCGTAGCCGTGGCGGATACGGGCAGCTTTTCGGAAGCCGCCGAGCAGTGCCACATTTCGCAATCCGCCGTCAGCCAGCAGATTCGCGCGCTGGAGGACGCGCTGGGCGTGGCGCTGCTGCACCGCCACGGGCGCAAATTTGAGCTTACGGAGGCGGGACGTTACTTCTATCTGCGCGCCAAGCGCCAGCTGGCGGAAACGGAGGCGATCGTGCGCGAAACGCGCGGCATCGGCATAGGGGAAGTGCAGCTGCTGCGCGTGGGCGTGCTCACGGGGTTCAGCGCGCGCATTATGCATTCCGCCGCGGCGGAGTTCACCGCCGCTCACCCCAACGTGCGCCTGTCTCTGGTGACCGGCACGCACGAGAACATATTTACTCGCGTGCTGGCGGGGCAGCTGGATCTGCTCATCAACGACCAGCGCAGGGCGCTCGCCGATCATTTTGTCAACGAGCCGTTGGGCGAGCAGCCGATCTATGCGCTGGTGCGCGAAAATTCGGATATGGGTCGAGCGCGCGCTCTCTCTATAAGCGCGCTGACCAACGAGGTGTGCATACTGGTTTCCGAGGCGGAGCAGCGCGAAAATGAGGCGGACTTTTGGCGCAATATCGCCACGCTGCAAAGCGGCATACTGTTTACGGGGAGCGTAGAGGAAGCGCTGCTGAACGCCACGGCGGGCGTGGGCTATTTCCCCTGCGATCGCGATATGCCCGCCGATTCCACCTTGGCGCGCGTGCCTTTGTACCGCGGGGACTCCCCGCTCACGCGCAGAATGTTCGCCTTCTGGCCCAAAAGCGGCGATTCCGCGCTGCAAAGGGCGTTTGCCGAGGCGGTGAAACGGCACTTCGTATAAGTAAAACTTATTTGAACTGGTGAAAATTCGAATTGATACCGTTCTTTGGTCGCGTTATAATAGGTGCATCGAACGAATAGGGGTGAACCGTTATGGCGATTTTGATTGCGTATTATTCCCGCAAGGGACAGAACTATTGGAACGGCTCCATTGTGGATTTGGCGAAGGGCAACACCGAGCGCGTGGCGGAATTCGTTCAGCGCGCGGTGGGCGGCGAATTGTTCGAGATCGAACCCGTGCGCGAATATTCCGCCGATTACATGACCTGCACCGAGGAGGCGAAGGAGGAGCTGCGTCAGGGCGCGCGCCCCGCGCTCAAGCGCTATCCGGAAGGTTTGGACGGGATCGATACCATTTTTCTCGGCTACCCCAACTGGTGGGGCACCATGCCCATGTGCGTGTATACCTTTTTGGAGCGCTTCGACCTGAGCGGAAAGAAGATTGTGCCCTTCTGCACCAACGAGGGCAGCGGCATGGGCTCCTCCGAGCGCGAATTGAAGAAGCTGTGCAAGGGCGCGACTGTGGCGCAGGGGCTGTCCATTCACGGCGCGGAGGCGGCAAAGAGCGAAGCGAAGGTCGCCGCGTGGGCAAAAAAGAATGTCTGATCAAGAGCGCTGCGCCGCGCTCTACAAGCAGCTGCTTCGCGCGATGTTACCATTCACCCTATGGGGGTGTCGGGGGTCGCAACCCCCGACATTCAATCCGCAGCGGCGGCG
>JAFUAR010000243.1 GCA_017460585.1 Clostridia bacterium | reverse complement strand
TTCAAACTGCTCGCTCTCGCCGCGAACCTCCCTGCGGCATACGGAACACATTTCATCGGTATCATTCATGTAGTTCAGTTCGCAACGCGGGCATTTCACCAGACTCATCCAGTATTCCTCCAGTTCTCTCCGCCCCTCCGAAAAGGAAGGCACTTTTCTAATCTCAATCCACGGGTAATTATACACAAAACCAACGATAGTGCAAGCATTCTAATAAAATATGTACAATATGCCCAATCTATATGTTCAAATCGCGAAACTCAGCTTTCGATACTACGCGCCCATTGCGCCAATTTCAGAAGATCCTGCGCATATACTTCCCGCAGGGATGGATTATATATAAGCGATGCCGGATGATATATCGGATACAGCCGTATCCCCTCCAGCTGCACAAATTGACCGTGCAAATCCCCGATCACCGCATTTCTTCCCATAAGCGCCTTGAGCGGCACATTGCCAAGCGTTACCACGCAATCAGGCGCAATAAACGCCAATTCTCGCATGAGCCACGGACGGAATGCGGCAATCTCCGCCTGAGTCGGGGTGCGATTGACGAGTCGCCCAGCCGCCGAAACCCGCGTCGGTCGGAATTTCACCGTATTGGTGATGTATAGCGCGCTGCGATCGAGCCCTACAATCGAAAGGAATTCATTCAGGTTTTTCCCCGCTTTGCCCACAAACGGACGCCCAAGCTTCTCCTCTTCGCCGCCCGGCGCTTCGCCAATCAGCATCAATACCGGTGGATTGGCGCCCTCGCCGCGCACCAATTTGCGTTCCGGATAGCTTTCGCGCATCCATTTCTCGAGCTCCAGCCAGAACGCATCAAGCTTCGCGTCCGCCTCCATTGCTCAATTCCTCCCATTTCGCCTGCACGCTCTGAAAATCCTCCCATGCCGCGCGCTTCAACGCGGGATCGCGCAGCAGCGCGGAGGGATGATACGTCGGCATCATCCAAACGCCCTTGCGCTCCACCCAGCGTCCATGATCGCGCCCAATGAATACCTCCTGATTGAGCACATATCTGCTGGCAGTCTTTCCCAGCAGCAGAATGATTTTAGGGCGCACCAACGCAAACTGTGCCCGCAAAAAGCCGATGCAGGCGCTCGCCTCATCGGGCTCCGGCGTGCGGTTTCCGGGCGGTCGGCACTTGACCACATTGCAAATGTATACCTGCTCTCGCTTCAGATCGATGGCTTCCAGCATTCGCGTAAGCAGCTGTCCCGATCGACCCACAAACGGGCGCCCCTGCCGATCCTCATCCTGCCCCGGACCTTCGCCGATCAGCATAATGTCAGCGTGCGGGTCGCCTTCGCCGGGCACAATATGCTGTCTGCGCTCGCAAAGGCGGCATCTTCGGCAATCCGAAAGCTCCGCGTAGAGCTCTTCCCATGAATATCGCTTCATACCATTTCATTCCATGCTCGTTTGGTCGGCAAATGCTGCGCTTCAACCAGAAACGCGCCCGAAACGGGCGCGTAAAATCATTCCGGAATGATGAGTGCATCCATAAACAAACCCCAAAGCTTAGCAAAGCTGACTGCGCCGTCGCGCAGTATAAACTGCACCAACGCGTTCATCAATATAATGCAGGCAATGATCACAGCAATGCCCACCAGTATCGCGACAAAATCGAACATACCGGCGAACACCTGATATTTCATGCGCCGCTGCTTCACTTCCTTGCGGGTATAGATATGAACCATGCTGCCTCCAAAGTTTGTAACTCTACGGTCCGTATTCAATAATCTGGCTGACCGGTCGATAGGTGCTCTTGCACAGCAGCTTGCGGCTGGTTTCGTTGCCATCGGCATCGTGCCAAATCTTATATGCCTCGGCAGTGTAGCCCAGCTTGCCTTCGCGTATAATCTTCTCCACGCCAAATGCCAGCGCAGTATTGACCTTGTACTCGGTATCGAATTCCAGCTCTTCCAGCGTCTGCGCTTCCACGGTAATGGTCTGACCATTTTCAAGCAGTCTGCCGAATATGCCGATTCGCACGCGCTTGTCGCTGGTTACATAGCCGCAAATATAAATGCGATCATCCGAGGTATTGGTAAAGCACAAATCCTTGCTCTTCCAGTTGACCGCCGCATCCTTGCCCTTATCCACGTACGCTACGGGCATGGAGTGACTATGTCGTTCCGTTACTTTCAAATCCGCCTTGACCACGGCGTTGAATAGCGTAGTGGAAACCTGACAAATACCGCCGCCCACTTCGTCTATGATATCGCCGTTTCCATAGGCGTGCGCTACCTTGAAGCCCGCTTCCTCCGTTCGCTGCCCCACAACGTCGTTGAACGAGAACTTTTGCCCGGGCTCCAGCGAAAGCCCGTGAATGCTGAACAGCGCTCTGCGAATGTTGCTCAGTCGATTTTCATCGGAATTGGAAGCGTCCGTCACGGCGGAGGCAATCATACCGTAGCGGCTGGAAACATCCTCCGTAGTGATCTCCGGTCGAATAGAAATCAGCGGAACCTCCACGTTGCCGCCGCCCATCTCCAGCGTGTTGGCGATTCGGTTCGCGAGCGCTTCCTCATCCACCGCCACGCCGTCCACCGATTCGGTAAATCGGAAGGTATAATGATCGGCATCAAACCCATCGATCGACGCGTTCTTCGGCTCCTGATTCACCACCTGAGATACCGCCTGCGCGCATACCTCCAAACGATCCTCGCTGGTCAAGCTGCGGGTCACTGTGTAATCAGTCACCTGCGCCTGCCGCGTGGAGAGCGCTTGATAGCGTTCCAGCAGCGTTCCCCTTCGTCCCGCGTTCCAAGCGTTGTTCAGTACCGTTTGATAGTCGCTGGAATAGCCCAACTCCCGCGCGGAATAGTATTCGCCGCTGCTCAGCGAAACCGTACGATTGGCGTATTGAGGCTCGACGTTCTGATCCCAGTAGGTAATCGCCTGACTGAGCGTTAAACCGGTAACATCCAGCCCTTCCACGGTAACGCCCTCGAAATAATCGTGCTGATCCACCTGCGCGCGCATAGAGCGAAACGCGTTGTAGCGCGTCTGCTGACGCACCATAAAAAAGGTCATCAACAGCACGCCCGCCAAAAGAACGATGGTGGTCAAGGCGGACTGCCGATTTCGGCGCACTGCGGCGCTGTTTTCCATAAACACATCCTGCCTGTATTCGGCGGGCGGACGCCGACGCGGCGGATTTCCGCCTGTCGAACGATTCGGCGCAGGTCTATAGCCCGCTCCCCGCGGTGTGTTGCCCGTGTTGCCGGATACGGGGCGCATCCGTACGCTTGAATTGGACATAGACTGACCGGCGCGGGGCACATTGCCGGTATTACCGGTAGGCACGCGCGGTCGAGAGCCGGTATTGGAAAGATTTTGCGCTTGCCTTGGCGTATTGCCGGTAGTCGTTCGCACGCGTCCGGCGGCAGTGGGCACAGTCCCCGTGTTGCCTCTGGGTCTTACTCCGTTTGCCGCCGCAACCCTCGGCGCGTTGCCCGTGTTGCCCGTAGGCACGCGCATACGCTGATTGGTATTTCCCGCATTTTGCGCGGCAG
>JAFUAR010000242.1 GCA_017460585.1 Clostridia bacterium | reverse complement strand
GCGCAAGGAAGGCATGAACCCCTTCAAGGAGGAAATGGCGAAGGTCACCAATCTGCGCAAGCAGGCGGGCTCTCTGGCGGACGTATTGGTCGGCGCGGACGTATTCATCGGCGTATCCGCTCCCGGCGCGGTGACTACCGATATGGTCAAAACCATGAACAAAGACGCCATCGTATTCGCCTGTGCGAACCCCACCCCCGAAATCTTCCCCGACGACGCCAAGGCGGGCGGAGCGCGCGTAATCTCTACCGGACGCAGCGACTATCCGAATCAGATCAACAACGTGCTCGCATTCCCCGCGCTGTTCCGAGGCGTATTTGATGTACGCGCCAGCGATATCAACGAGGAAATGAAGATCGCCGCCTCTTACGCACTGGCGAACCTGATTTCCGATGAAGAGCTGAACGAAGACTATATCATTCCCGCAGCTTCCGATCCGCGCGTACGCGAAGCGGTTTCCAAGGCGGTTGCTCAGGCTGCCCGCGATTCCGGTGTAGCGAGAATCTAAAACATCCACTTTACAATATGGAGCCGTCCAGACGGACGGCTCCGCATTTTTAAGGAGATTATATCCAATGCAAACGAATCGACCCCTTGCCGTTGTTGGTACTACGGCTATTACGGAAGCCGACGTGACCGAAGCCATACTCAATCTCGGCGCAAACGCAGCCGCTTACAATACGCCGGAAGGGCGAGCGGCAATTTTAAACCAGCTGATCGAGCAGGCGCTATTCCTCACGGACGCACGCAAAAATATGCTCGAATATGACCCGCTGTTCAAAGAGCAACTAGCAAAGATCAAGGATGAGCTGCTGGTTCAATTCGCTATATCGAAGGCAATCGACAAGGTGAACGTGACTGATGCAGAGATGAAAGCGTATTTCACCGAGCATCCCGAACAATTCGCAAGTCAGGAAACCGTGACCGCCAGCCATATACTAGTGGGCGACGAGGCGACGGCAGAATCCCTATTGGAGCGCATCCGCTCTGGCGAGATCGCCTTTGAAGACGCCGCGCGCCAATACAGCACCTGTCCCTCCGCTCCAAACGGCGGTTCTCTGGGAGAGTTTGCCCGCGGGCAAATGGTTCCGGAATTCGAAAACGCCGCCTTCTCCATGGAAGCAGGCGCACTCAGCGAACCCGTACGCACACAGTTCGGCTACCACATTATTCGAGTGGACGCCCGAGGCAGCGCTGACGCCGTGACCTTCGAAGAGGCAAAGGACGCCATCCGCGACCTGTTGCTCAACGAAAAACGCAAAGCGGCATACCAGAGCAAGGTCAATCAAATGAAAATCATGTATCCTGTACAGCGATAACTCAAATTGCATAATAGGGCGGCGGAATCTGCAAAAGCAATCCGCCGCCTTTTCTATGTGTCTCAGCACCATACTCCAAAAAATACATACAATGACAACAAGCTTTGATATAAGACTACGAACGATATCCGTAACACCGATCCTCCCTACACGTCGGCGAGTATTTCTCAATCATAGGTGTACAGGGAGCATACTACTCCATTCAAGATTGAACGAACATCTCCGTCTGTACGCTTAATTTCATTGGTCGTTGCAAAAAACGAATTGTCTCCAGTCAAGACTTCCCTTTCCTGCAAAACGAGCGGTCAAGGCGTGAACGCCAACGCACGGAGTAATAGACGCACGCACTTCGCTCCATTCCACCGATTTTAGATCGATATTCGTTTTCCCGATTGCCATTTCATCCGCGAAACATTGAATTTCGCCTTGAAACTGCCCGCGCACTTGCAGGCTCAGCGCATTGTTTCCGACGAATTCAAAGTATTTATACGAAACCGTTGCACCATCGCACAGGTTTGCGATGTACTGAACGGGTTCACTTTGTTCCATCTGAGCGCATGGTTCACAATCTCGTTCATCCTGCGTAAAGTACGGATATTCATCACCCATAATTTCCGGATTGGAGAATACCGACTTGCCGTTTCTAGTGAGCGCGCACGCGATATATGCAGGATACATTCCCTCCGCTCGCAGCGGAGCCTGATTCAATCCGCAGGAGGTCACCTCGACCTGCGCGATATGACCACGCTGATCGAAATAGATCTTCTCCGCACACGCCTGTCGGCTAAACTGCGTGCGATTGGTTTGACGGTGGTAAAACACATACCACTGCCCATTGCAGCATTCTATTCCCCCGTGGGTGTTGCCCAACGCGTTTAACGCGTTCGCATCCGTTCGACCGTTCAGCCCTACATCGCCAATATCCACCAGAGTACCGCCGAAGCGAAAATCTCGGTCTGGCGCATCGCTCACCGCCCAACACAGTTCGTGGCTGCGAACGGATGAATAAACCAAATAATACCGACCATTAATCTTGCGAATTGAGCTTGCCTCGAAGAATTCGTGCCCCGCATATTCCGGATCCGGATGGTGAATATCCGGCAGAAGGCGTTTCGGGGCTTCCGCCAGCGTAAGCATATCGCTCTTGAGCCGCATCACCTGCGAATAGTTTCGGGGACGCGGTTCGGATGGATTGGGAGATGCGTTGCCGGAATACAGATAAACGCTGCCATCATCGTCCATGAACACACCGGGATCGAACTGGATCGGATCGCCCTCTCCCCTGCCCAGTACGGTTCCATCCGGAT
>JAFUAR010000241.1 GCA_017460585.1 Clostridia bacterium | reverse complement strand
CGGATTGATGCAGCAGTACCTGATTGAGCACGCTGCCCAGCACATAGCGGTAGCCTTCATGCGTGGTGGCGACTTCGACGGCTTCAGAAATGGCGCAGCCAAGGCTGCCGGTCGTGCCCGGGAATTCCTCAAGAATCTTGCTGCCGATCTGCGTGGTTTTGGAGGGGGAGGGAGTGACAGAAGCGCCATAGGTGCGCATTACCTCGCGGCGGAAGGGCTTTTGCTCGTATGATACCTTGACCATGTATACCTTGCAGTCCAAATCAAAATATGAGCACGCCATGGACAGAGCGGTACCCCACTGGCCAGCGCCGGTCTCGGTTGTTACACCCTTCAAGCCCTGCTTCTTGGCGTAATACGCCTGAGCAATGGCGGAATTCAGCTTATGGCTGCCGGAAGTGTTGTTGCCCTCAAATTTGTAGTAAATCTTCGCGGGCGTGCCGAGCTTTTTCTCTAAGCAATAGGCGCGTACCAGAGGGGAGGGACGGTACATCTTGTAGAAATCCTGAATTTCCTGAGGAATGGGGTATTCACGGGTATCGTTGTCCAGCTCCTGTTTGACCAATTCTTCGCAGAAAACGGGGTAAAGCTCCTCCGCCTTCATAGGCTGGAGCGTGCCGGGGTTGAGCAGCGGCGCAGGCTTATTCTTCATATCCGCGCGCACGTTGTACCAATACTTTGGCAGCTCGCTTTCGGAAAGATAAATCTTGTAGGGAATGGTTTTCTCGCTCATGGGTGAATTCTCCTTTCGCTTTCTTGCTTGCGGGACAGAGAAAGACCCTGCCCCAGTGTGTTTGCTGGGACAGGGTCGAATCAACCCTGCGGTGCCACCCGGCTTGGCGCAATATTCGCGCCCGCTCAGTTTCGCACAGTCATGCGAAATCCTTTGATCACGGAGGGGAGCTCCGTCGCCCCTACTCAGGCTTGGCGCCCGTTCGGTTTGCCCTTGAAAGTCCATTCCCGTCGCCGAATCGCACCGCGCTTCCACCATTCGCGGCTCTCTAAAACGCTCTATGCGGCAGTACTTCTCTTTCGCATCGGTTTTGTAAAGTATAACACCCAAAATTCATATTGTCAATCTATTATTTTGAATTTCCGCGCGATCATTGACCGATCGTTGCGCCATCGATATGCTTTTAACACCAGTTCGCTTGTAAAAGGAAAGAAATCATGCTAGGTTAGTAATACCTAATTAGTTTTATCTAAATATAAGGAAGAGGGGATTCGACCAATGAAAGCCAAAGTGAATGTTCTAGATATCCTGCTGCTTTTGCTTGCGCTTACGCTAACCATCAGCACGGCGAGCGTTTTTTCCGCTTGTGATCCCATGGAGGATGGCAGTTGGATGACATGCCATTGGGCAAACCGCGCTGTAACAGTGGTGGGCGGAGTCGCCGCGCTGTTATCCATACTTAGACTATGCATTCCGTCTAAAGCGAAATTTGGCGCGGATCTGGGATTAATCTGTATGGCGATAGCGACAGCCGCCATTCCCAATCGCATTATTCCCATGTGCATGATGGCGGATATGCGCTGCCATAGAGTGTTTGAACCTACCGTGCTGGTACTTTCGGCGCTCATAGGCATTTGTGCGATCATAGATGCGCTGCTGCGCGCAAAGGAGCGTTAATCATGCGCTTTACCCTATCCTTGTGCAGAAAGAATCTGATTGGTCGCCCTGCGCGCGCCTGCGCGATGCTGCTGCTCACCGCGTTTCTTTCTTTTTCCATATTCGGTGGGTCCGTGGCGATTCTCAGTCTGCGAAACGGGTTGGAGGGGTTGGAGTCTCGCCTCGGAGCGGACGTGATCGCGATGCCTTACGAGGCGAAGACCAAGTTTGATCTGAATACCGCTCTGCTACAGGGCAATCCGGGTTATTTTTATATGAATCGCAGCTATTTGGATCAAATCGCGGGTATTGAGGGCGTGGAAAAGGTCTCCGCGCAGCTGTATTTGGCGAGCGCTAGCGCGAGCTGCTGTTCTTACGCGGTGCAGATTATCGGTTTTGAACCGGATACGGATTTCACCATTCAGCCGTGGATTCGTGAAAGCTATTCGGGGACGATCGGCGAAGGGGATATCGTAATCGGCGCGAATATTTCCATGCCGGTCAGCCGCACGCTCACATTTTTCGGTATGGACTGTACCGTAGTCGCTCAATTGGAGAGTACGGGAACCGCATTGGATAACGCTGTGTACGGCAATATCGATACCATTAAGCGCCTGATCGCTGCATCCGAGGAGAGGGGACTAAATCTGTTCAGCAACATTAATCCCGATACCGTGATTTCATCTGTGCTTGTGAAGGTGTACGATGATTACGATGCGGAAGCGGTGAAGGACTATATCAATGTGCACGTGCGCCATGTGGTCGCTACGCAATCCAAAAACATGATTGCCGGCGTAGCGGATGGCCTATCTGGCGCGTCTCGCATTGTAATTGCACTCATTGCGGCAATTTGGGCGCTATGCCTGTGCATCATGATGATTGCCAATACGCTGCTGATGAATGAGCGCAGGCGAGAGTTTGCCATACTCCGAGTGGCGGGCGCGTCGCGCTGTCGGCTAGGAGGTCTGGTGATGGCGGAATCAGCGTTGATCGATTTGATCGGGAGCGTTCTGGGCGTTGCGTTGGGAGCGCTCATTGTATTCCCGTTTACTGGGGCAATCCGACATGGTATAGGTTTGCCATATGTGTTGCCTGCTTACGGAACTGTCGCTATGCTGGTGGTTGCCTCGCTGCTGCTTACTGTTTTGGCGGGTTCGCTCACATCGGCGATTGCTGCCGTGCGCATTAGTCGGCTGGATACGGGCGTAATACTCAGGGAGGGATAAGCGAATGCAACTCGTTGCGGAGGCGCTCAGGAAAGATTTTTTTCGCTCAAGCGGTGAAAGCAATTTTTTTACTGCCGTGCATGAAGTGAATTTTACGCTGGAAGAAGGTTCGCTCGTGGAGATTTGCGGGCGCTCCGGAAGCGGCAAGACCACGCTGCTCAATATGCTCTCGGGTCTTCTGACACCTACATCGGGTCGAGTGCTGCTGGGAAACGATGATTTGTACGCAATGAACGATAAGGCGCGCTCAAGGGCGCGAAATCGTTCGATTGGGGTGATTCCACAAGGACAGTCCGCGCTGCACAGCTTGACGGTGTGGGAAAACGTGGTGCTGCCGATTGAGCTGTACGGCAAGCGGGCGGACGGTGCGCGCATCGATATGCTGCTGGAGCGCGTGGGCATTGCGCATTTGGCGAATGTCCGTCCCAGCGAGCTATCGGGCGGAGAAATGAGGCGTATGGCAATTGCTCGCGCGCTGGCGGGAGATGCGCCCATCATCATGGCGGATGAACCTACCGGCGATCTGGACGATGAAAATACCGAAATTGTGCTCACACTTTTGCGGGAAATCGCCCATGCGGGGCGCGCGGTGCTGCTGGTAACGCACGAGGCGGAAGCGGCGAAATATGCCGACGCAGTATACCGCATGAATGCGGGTGTACTTGAAAGGCAATAGGAGATCACGCTGGGTAAAATTGACGAAAATTCTTTTTTAAACAAAGCGAGCGAGGCGCCGTTTATGTTGACAGAAACCGCTCCCTTTGGTATAATTTGATTTGGCTTTGAAAAGCTCTGTGCCATAGACAGCGAGTGCAGCGCATAAGATCCGCTTTGGATCGCTCGCCGAGGCGCAAAGGTTGGTACACCACCCTTGCGTCCGTGCAAGGGTTTTTTAATTGCCGCCATTCAGGACGGGAATGTGAGGTGTGTAAGTATGTCCAACAAGAATATTGAAGCGAAGAAAACGGTTGTTGCCGGTATTAAAGATAAGTTTGAGCGCGCGAAGACCGTTGTGCTGGTAGACTATCGCGGCTTGACCGTTGCGGAGGATACCGAGCTTCGCAACCAGATGCGCAAGGCGGGCGTTGAATATGCGGTTCTGAAGAACACCATGATCAACTTGGCCATTCAGGATATGGGCATTGACGATGTCAAGGCTTCTCTGGAAGGTCCTACCGCAGTTGCTTTTGGCTATGAGGATATGATCGCTCCGGCGAAAATTCTGAGCGAGTTCTCCAAGAAGACCAAGAAGATGAGCATCAAGTGCGGCGTTTGCGACGGCGCATATCTCGACGAAGCCGGCGTTCAGGCGTTGGCGAATCTGCCGAGCAAGGAGGTCCTCATCGCGAAGATCATGGGCAGCATGATGAGCTCTGTGTCCAAGTTCGTGTACGCGTTGGAGGCCATCCGCAAGCAGAAGGCCGGCGAAGAATAAACGCCGCCTGAACCCAATCAATCCATAATTATGGAGGATAAAACCATGACGAATGCTGAAATCATCGCCGCGATCGAGAATATGAAGATCCTTGAGCTGGCCGAGCTGGTCAAGGAAATGGAAGAGAAGTTTGGCGTTTCCGCCGCGGCTCCCGTGGTGGTTGGCGGCGCGGCT
>JAFUAR010000240.1 GCA_017460585.1 Clostridia bacterium | reverse complement strand
CTGTAGCAGCTGATTGAACATCTTTTCCATGCCGAACACCTCCTCATAGGCTCTTTTTGCTATGGTTTATTATTCGACATGACTGCCCAGTTTACCTTTTGGAATTTTATGTTAATTTACGGGTGGACTGAACAGTTACGAATGGAGAAGCTTTTCTCGACGATGCCGGAAAGTGCTCCTCTGCGTTCAATCGTTCTCGGCACACTCGCTATGTTTATGCAGTTCTTCGGATATCTTGCACTCGGAATTTGGATGCGCCAGTATTCCGCCTTATGGGCAAATATAATGATCGTAGGCGCAGCGATGATCTATACCTTTGGTCTGGCGCATCACGTACTGGGTGGCGCTGCTGAATGGATCTGCATAAAAAGCGATCATAGCGAAGAAGGACGCAAGCTGACTTTTGACTTTTTTAGTAAAACTTCGGCGACCATGATCGGTTGCTATGCGGGAATTATCATATTCTCGATCGCGCATTTTATACCGGTGATGGCAGGATTGACGGCGCTACCCGCGTGGGCTTGCGTATTCAATCTCCTCCCTTTGTTTCTTGTGCAGGCGCCGTTTCACATTCCGGGTTCGGGAAATATTGCCGGTGCCGCGATGTATCTCGGTCTGTTCATTCTGTCTTTGATTTGAGATGATCGGCACGAGGATCAAGCGGCTTCCCACATCGTTTCGAGTTGGCGGATTTGATTTTGACTGAGAACGCATCATTGTCCCCCACAGATTTACGTAAATGTGGAGGATTTGTATGAATAGGCTTCCCATCATAAGGAACTGTACATCATTGAACGTGTCCGCAAAACCCTAGTGCTCGTCACGCAACAATGCCAAGTCTCCTACGTAAAATTTCTCTTCCGTGGCACTGTTCTTTTCATTGTGAACTCAAAAAGAATTTGATCTTGCCTATTTATCTCCCTCTAGTGGCATATCGCTCCAAACGTATGAAAGCACATTCTTCTATCAGTACCCCAGAAAACACTTCCGAATATCTTCTGCTCCAAAAAAATATTCCGTGCCAATCAACCAGCCTTAGCACAGAAACGACAACCCCAGTAATCCCATGAATATCACAAAAGAATTGATCGCTTGCTCATTCAAGCACAATATCAGTGTTCAACCACCATTTCATATCGTTGCACACAATGGTTCCTTTAGTATAGATTAAGCTTCTTCGGATATCTCGAGCAGCTTTTGTACGTGCGCCCACTCTCCTCTTTCGCGCAGTTCTCGAATATAAGTGGAGGAAGCCATTCGATCGCCGTCCATCACCGGCGGCACGATCACGGGCTCGTAATCAAAAGTTCCGGCAAGAGCGCGAATCAACTGTGCATTTCCCATGCCCTTTCGACCAAATGTATAGTTTTCTCCCACCACAATTGCGCGAACATTCAATTTGGATACAATTTGCCGCACAAACGCTTCCGGTTCCAGCGCGGCAAATTCTGCGTTGAACGCCTGCACCAGCGCATAATTCGCGCCAAGCTGTTCCATTTTTTGAAGATTTTCCCTCAATGACAGCACGGGTACGGGCGCTTTCTCCGGGGCGATCACACAGAGAGGATGCCGATCAAATGTGCACACCACACACTGCGCACAATGCGCGCGGGCAATACGCACCGCAGTACGTATCAACCGTTGATGCCCAATATGTACGCCATCGAACATACCCAGAGCGACCACGGAGGGCTGTCCGGAGTAATCATCCATGGATGTGAGTACGATCACAATCTATCCTCCAAAAGCATTGCTCGAAAACGAATCCATCCATCCGGACGCATTTCTCCAATGCCTGCAAAACGGTCACCAAGGTACAGACGCGCGAGTGCTCCAGAACTCAAACTCACATCTCCGATCCACCGCGGATGAATCGGATTGCCGTTGTACACTGCGTGCGCGGTCTCTATAGGCAACATAACCTCCGGCAGATATCCAAGCGGTGCATCCAGCGGCAGCAACGCCGAATCCAGTTCACCATTCTGACAAAGCCTGTCGATCTGTTCCGGCGTATAAGCGTTTGCAATGTCGAAAATACCCGCCGATACGCGTTCCAGACTCGCCATATGCGCGCCGCAACCGAGCGCAGCTCCTATATCGTGACACAACGTTCGAATATACACGCCTTTGCCGCATTGCACCTGTATTCGGTAGCGATGGTTGGGAAGGGCTTCCAACAGGGAAATATCCTCTACGCGACAGGTTCGAGCCTTTCGCTCAACTTCTTCGCCTCTTCTCGCAAGCTGGTAGAGGCGACGTCCACCCTGCTTGACCGCCGAATACATCGGCGGAATCTGCTGAATCTCGCCAATGAATTGCGGCAAAACTGCTGTAAGCGCTTCATGGGATACAGTCACTGCGCGTTCCTCCAACACAGTGCCGGTTGCATCCTGCGTATCAGTAATCATGCCGAGTTGAAGCTCGGCAATATAGGTCTTGCGCTTATCGATGATATAATCGAACAATCGGGTCGCCTTG
>JAFUAR010000239.1 GCA_017460585.1 Clostridia bacterium | reverse complement strand
GCACAACGCAAAGCAGCTTCTTCATGTGTGTTCCTCCTTAATGTTCTGCTGCGCGGCGACTTTTGTAATTTACCGCACTTACATCATTATAATGTAGAATTGAAATTTCTGTCAAGCAAAGTTGCATTATGATTCGTTATTAAAGTGAAAAATCCGCAAAAATGAAGAACCGCGAAAAAAGAAAAACCACAAGGGGTTAAAAACCGCTTATGGTTCAACAGGGGTTTGCACAAATTCGCTTGGGAGCATTTTCGCAATGCAGAAATGAATGGGACAGCTGCGGCTGGTATACAGCGCTTCGTGCTCGCTGACATAATTGGGCGAAAACCCGCTGGCGTGCAGATCGTCCGTTTGGTAGACGATTTGGAAGCCGCATTCCGCAAAGTAACGCTTGGAGGCGAGAAACAGCCCAGAATCGTCGGTCTTCAAATAGATTTCTCCGCCATCCTGCAGAAATTCGCGGTATTGCATGAGCTGGCGCGGATGCGTGAGGCGGCGCTTGTGGTGCTTCGCCTTTTCGTTCCAAGGGTTGCAGAAGTGAATATATATGCGCTCGATGCCGTCTTCCTTGCAAAAGGTATCGAATATGCGGGTGGCGTCTACGGCGGAAAAGCGCAGGTTATCCACGGGCAAATCGCCGTACTGCGCCTTGGTATTTTGAATGGAGACCGCCAGCACGTGGCGCACCTCGTCTATGGCGATCAGGTTCGCGTCGCGGTTATCGTACGCCATTTGCACGGTGCCCACGCCCTTGCCGCAGCCGATTTCAAGCCACAGCTTCTGCGAATTGGGAAAGAGCGCGCGCCACTGCCCGCGATGGGTCGACGGCGCTTCCACGTAATACGGGCAATCGGCAATGACCGGCTCCGTCCACTTTTTTCGGCGCATTCGCATACATCAATTCTCCTCGCGCTCGGAACTTTCTTCGTTCTTTTCGCGGCTTTTGATGTACCAGAGCACGCCCAGACCGCCGATGGTGGAAATGCTCCACAGCGTAATGCCCGCCCGCACGGAGCCCAGAATCAACAGGCACATTCCGATAAAGTAAAGCGCGACCAGTACGGCGCAAACGACGTTCCGAAGCAGTTTGGCGTTCATGAAAGAATAGTCTCCTTCCTGAATTGAGTATGGTTCATTGTAGCATGAGGCGGCGAAGCGTGTCAAGAAATGCGCTCCCGCGAAAGACGGGAGCGCAGGGGGAAATCAATTGAACGAATTGTTTTGGAACACGCTTAATCCACCATGAAGGATACGATTTCGTAGGGGCGCACATCGAATTCCACCACGTTACCTTCGAACGCGACCTCGCCCAGAATATCTTCCATGAGCGAAATGGAGCGCACGCGCTTGGGCGCATCCCCGAGGGTCAGGCGCACATGGGCGCGTTCGCCGAAGCACTCGTACAGGCGAATGACCGTGGCTTCCTCCTTGAGACCGCGCTTGACCGATTCGATGCGCACGTTCGGCGCGTCGACCTGAGCGAAAGCGCCGAGCGCACCCTCTGCGCCATTGCCGCGCACCGCGGTGACCGGAATGTTCAGTCGATACGCCAGCTCGGGCGTGTTGGAACTGCGCCAGTCGCCATCGTGCGGCACGATGGAGTAGGTGAAGTAGTGCATTTCCTGATCGGCGGTGGGGTTGGGCTCGGTGGAGGACTTGAGCAGCGTGAGCGCCACGCTGTGCTCATCCACGCTGTGCCCGTACTTGCAGTCGTTCATCAGGCTGAAGCCGAAATCGGGCTCGGATACATCCATCCACTTATGCGCGCACACCTCGAAGCGCGCGACGTCCCAAGAGGTATTCTTGTGGGTCGCCCTGCGCACGTTGCCATACTGAATGTCAAAGGTCGCGTCGTTGTAGAAGATATCCACGGGGAAGTGCGCCTTGAGCAGGTAATGCTGCTCCTTCCAATCGATCTGCGTTTTGAAATCGATGCGGTTGAGGTCGCGGTAGAGTATGACATCCTGCCAGATGGTAGATTGGTTGCAGCGGTAGGTGTTGCGAATGCAGGTGAGCACCGGACCTTCCGAAACCAGCTCGGAGGAGAGAAGCTCGTCCACCTCCCAAGAGCGCTCGTTGTAGTAAATGTTGATATCCCACGCGTCGTAGTTGTGGGGGCGGTTTTCGTAGCACACGATGCGGTTGAGCGCCTCGCCCGGCTTCGCCAGCTCGCGACCGGTGCGCTTTTCCACCAGAGAGGTGATGCGCATGGCGTCGTCAAACACGCCGCGGAAGAAGGGAGTATCGAACTTCTGCAGATCGACCTTGAGCTTTTCATTGCTCGCCTCGCCGCGCACCAGCCACATGGGCGTGGCGGTCATGGGAAGAAGTCCCCTCACATACGCGCAGGACTGCGTGCCTACGTGCTGCACGGGGTATTCGTTGCCCTGAGCGTCGCGCAGCGCGGTGACGGAGGCATCCGCCTCAAACCAGACTACGTCGTCGCGCACGCAGGAGAGGGAGTTGTACAGCAGCAGATCGCCCGCCTGCTTGGCACCCAGCGCTTGGAACGCTTCCGCCTTCAGCGCCGCGAGCTCTTGGAACAGCTGCTCGTAGATCTCCTTCGAATCGTCGTACACCTTCTGAATGGAGCTGCCGGGCAGTATATCGTGGAACTGCAAGGTGAGCATTCTGCGCCAAATGCCGCGCAACGCGTCGTTAGGATAGGGGAGCGCGCAGACCTTGCGGGCGTACTCGCGCCAAAGCTCGACCTCGCGCAGCTCGATTTCGATTTTGCGGTTGCTGCGCTTGTTGCGCGCCATGGCGGTGTAGGTGCCGCGGTGGTATTCCAGATACAGCTCGCCCGACCACTTGGGCAGGCGCTTATCGCCGGACACGCGCTTTTCCAAATCTTCGAAGAAGTCGCGCGCGAACTGGGGCTTGACCGCCGGAATTCCCGCCACGGGGTGCTGCATACGCCGCGCGTTCTCGATCATCCAATCGGTGGATCCGCCGCCGCCGTCGCCAAACCCGTAGCTGACGAGGAAGTGATTATCCAAGCCCTTCTGCTGGAAGCGCTGCCACGCGCCCTTCATTTGGGTGGGGGTGATCATGGCGTTATAGGTGGTGAAGAACTGCAGGTCGCTGTGGTTGCTGTCCGCGGCGCTGCCGCCGGTATAGTCGCGGCTGGGGGTGAAGTGGGTCAATACCTCGCTGCCGTCAATGCCCTTCCACATGAAGGTATCATACGGAGAGAGGTTGAATTCGCTCCAGCTCAGCTTGCTGGTAAAGAAGTAATCGATGCCGCTCTTTTTCAGTATCTGGGGCAGCGCGGCGGAATAGCCGAACACGTCCGGCAGCCAAAGAATTTTGGAACGCTTGCCGAACTCGGTTTCAAAGAACTCGTTGCCGTACAGGAACTGGCGCACCAGCGCCTCGCCGCCGGAGAGATTGCAGTCGGCCTCGACCCACATACCGCCTTCCGGCTCCCAGCGCCCGTCGGCGACCGCCTGACGAATGCGCTCGAACAGCTCCGGCTGATCCTCCTTGACGAACTGGTACAGCTGCGGTTGGGAGGACATAAACTTGAACTCGGGGTACTGCTCCATCAGCTTGAGCATGGTGGCGAAGGAGCGCACCGCCTTATGGCGGGTCTGGTACAGATCCCACAGCCACGCCACGTCAATATGGGTGTGACCGATGATTTCGGCGTAGGCCTCCGGCTCGATCTCGGCGAGCTTGTCGTAATAGCTTTCCTTCAGGAAGGCGCGCGCGGCGGCCACGGAGGCGTGGAACTCGGCGCTGTAGGGGTTGCGCAAATCGAGCAGGTTCAGCGCGTCGGACAGCGCGTATACGGTGCGCTCGCGGTCGCGGCACCCGTCCGGTTCCAGCAGCAGCGCCTGATAGGGCACGTCCAGATCGTAGATGAGCTGCACCACGTCTTCGCAAACATCGTTGATGAATACGTTCAGGCGCGGCGGAATGGGGCTGTGAGAGCCGTGGTTGGGCATGAACGCGTTGGCGTAGCCCTGCATGAAAACATCATAGGTCTTGCCGGGCTCGGCGACGTCATCCAGCGTGAGGGAGGTATGGCGGGTGTCGAACGCCTGCTCGATGCGCCCGT
>JAFUAR010000238.1 GCA_017460585.1 Clostridia bacterium | reverse complement strand
GGTGCGCTCCAGGCCCATGCCGGTATCCACGTTCTTCTGCTTGAGCGGAATGAACGTGCCGTCCGCCTGCTTCTCATACTGCATGAATACATCGTTCCAGATTTCGAGATAGCGACCGCAGGAGCAAGCGGGGGAACAATCCGGTCCGCACGGGGGCTGATCCTTGATGATGAACATCTCGCTGTCGGGTCCGCAGGGTCCGGTCAGACCGGCGGGTCCCCACCAGTTGTGCTTTTTGGGCAGATAGAACAGGTGATCGTCCTTCACACCCTGCGCGCGCCACAGATTGGCGGCTTCCTCATCGCGCGGCGCATCCTCGTCGCCCGCGAATACGGTAAAGGCGAGGTGGTCGGGGTCAAGACCGAGCCATTCGGGGCTGGTTAAGAATTCCCAGCTCCAAGGAATCATAGTCTCCTTAAAGTAGTCGCCCAGACTCCAGTTGCCCAGCATTTCGAAGAAGGTGAGGTGACTGGGGTCGCCCACTTCGTCAATCTCGCCGGTGCGGATGCACTTCTGCACGTCGGTCAGGCGCTGCCCCATGGGGTGCTTTTCGCCCATCAGATAGGGTACCAGCGGATGCATCCCCGCCGTGGTGAATAGTACGGTGGGGTCGTTTTCCGGAATGACGGAGGCGGAGGGAATCACCTTGTGTCCCTTGCTCTCGAAGAACTTGAGAAACAGAGCGCGCAGCTCGTTGGCGGTAGAAATGTTCATGGGTATCTCCTCCATTGCGTGTGAAAATAAAACGCACCCTCCGACTCAAGGACGAAAGGATGCTTCTCGCGGTACCACCCTGATTGATCGCCCGAACATATGGGCAATCCACTCAATGCCGGTAACGGCGGCGTGCCGCCGCGCCATTTCCTGCGCGGAGCGAAGTGGGAAGGCCGCAAAAATGGCGCTCCGCCGCCTCGCACCAACCGGCGGCTCTCTGAGCGGGCGAACATTTCGCTATTTCCCCGTAAGCTTTTGCTATCATGTGGAATTATAGCATTCAGGCGTGCAAAAGTCAACGCGTCGCGCATGACGGGCGGGTGAACTTAAAGTGAAAAATGAATCTTCCCGTTTATATGTGTACGAAAATCAGCGCCACGGTTAGCCCCAGCAGCAGACCCGCCAGCACCTGCAAAGGGGTATGCCCTACGAACTCCTTCAGGGTTTCTTCCGGAGTCAGATTCTTTGCGCCCAGCGTTTCGAACATTTCCATCATGCTGTTGATCGCCTTCGCCTGTTTTCCGGTTTCCTGCCGCACGCCCATTGCGTCGTGCATCACTACAATCGCCAGTATGGCGGCGATGGCGAATTCCGCGCTGTTCCATCCGCGCAGCAGACCGGTCATGACCGCCACAGCGGTCACGGTGGCGGAGTGGCTGCTGGGCATACCGCCGTCGCCCACCAGACGTTCCCACACCAACCTATGGTTGATTACTAAATGAATGAGGGTCTTGATGACCTGTGAACACGCCCAAGCTAGACAGCCGGCGATCAGTATGCGGTTATTCAGTATTTCGAGTATTGAATTCGCCACGCGATTCCTCCGTTACAGCTTTTTTTCTAAGCATACCAGCTTCACGTCCGGTATGCCGTTGAATATGCAGGGTACGACGTCCGCTTCGCGATAGCCCAGCTTGCGGTACAGGCTGCGCGCGGCGCGGTTGCGTTCGTTGGTGTCCATGCGCAGTACGGGGCAACCGTGCGCTCCGGCATAGTCTTCGTAGAATGCTACAAAGCGGCTGGCAATTCCGCAACCGGCGCGTTTGGGCGCTACCACCAGCGTGTGCAGTACCATTACCTCGTCGTCATTCGCCTGCCAATGCCAGTGCGCCTGCACGTATGCCGGCACTTGCGTACGGTTGATGCACGCGGCGGCGCATACCTCGCCGTTCTCGCTCAATACGAATAGATCGCCCGCCTGCAACGCCGTCCATGCGGTCTGCTCAGTGGGGTAGATGGCGCGGTTCCAACCAATCTGCGCGCGCCCTGCCTCTTCTTCCGTGTGAATATCCGCATAGATTTGGGCAATGGCGGGAATATCCTCCGCCGTCGCAGCGCGGATGATCGCGTCCATAAGCGTTCGCCCCTCTTTCGTTTTAGCGCTGCACACAGTGTAGCAAAAAAACGCGGGAACCGCAAGCGTTTATAGCACAAATCCTACCCATGGACCCGCTACGACCATGTAAATGAGCAAAATCGTCTCAATGCCGAACAGTATGAAGAAGCCCTTTCGGCTTTCAGCAACGCCCGCCAGCAGCAAATAAAGCGCGTACATACCGGAGGTATAGCGCACGCCGCTGAGCAGCCACGTTGGCGCGTAGCTGATGTAGTGGTATACCAGCGCGTACGCGGAATCACTCGCACCGCTGCGCTTTCTACGCAGGAGCACCAGCAGCGGTACGCCGATAAGCGCGACAAGCTGCGGTCCCCACGTACCCGTGCGGTAAGCGATATTCTGAAAGGTGAAGGCGTTGTACAGCGTGTAGCGGAAGGTTTCGTTCAGACTGCCGAAGCGCTGGAACCAGTTTTCCCGCTGGAAGGTTAGGAACATGAATGGGTCTCCAAATAGCCTGCGGTTCAGGTTTAGGTAGGCGAGCAGCCCCAGAGCTACCGGCAGCACGCCGAGTATACAGAGCGTCGCTCTCACCCAGAACGCCGCCGATTTCAGGGCGATGCCATTTGCTGCGCACCGTACGCGCGTTTCCTTTAGCATTTCCCAGAATATAGGAATGGCGACCGCCATGCCCAGTATGCGCGTATTGGTTGCCAGCGCGCCGAAGAAAATGGCAAGCGCCCAGCGCTTTTGGCGCGCGAACAATACCGCCAGCACCGTGAGCATGAGAAACAGCGATTCGGAAAACGGCTGTGAAAAGAAGAAGGTCACGGGGCAGAACATGGTAATCCATACTACTCTGCGCGCGGCGATATCGCCATATTCCAGCTGCGCCAGGCGGGAAAGCCCCAGCGTGGCGACTACAAGGCAAATATTGCTCACCAACGTGGCGCAGGCAAAAGGCGATATGCCCGATGTATCGCACAGAAAGCGGCAGAGCATGGGGTAGAGTGGCAGAAATACAATGCGCAGGCGTTCGTCGCCCTCCGTTAGATAGCCGTGTTCAATCAGCGGCAGATATTGCCCTGCGTCCCAGCGTTTCCATATAAAGGAAAGCGCATTGCCAAAGCCGAGCAGCTGATGATTTGTAGCATAGTAGCAAATGGCGATTATGCCGATGATGAGCGCTCGCGATATCGCCAGCGCGATCAGCGCTTCAAGAACGATTTTCCCCAGCGGTCGCGCTGGATCCATGGAGCGCTGCACGGGCGTTTCATCCAGCGCGGTTTTGAAATAGCGCAGGGCTTCCACCACCGTAAGCGCGATGAACGCGGCGAGTACGGCATAACCGCCTATGCTGCACGCCATATTGAGCGCGTCGTTCATGTGCAAATCATTTCCTTTCCATAAATAAAACGCCGTTTCCGCATTTTATGGAAACGGCGGATGATATTTGACTGCTATTGCGGCGCATAGACGGACGGATGACATATGGGGCAGGGCTGCAGTCCCAGAAAGTACGCCTCGTATGGGGTCATGCGCGCGGAGGTGGCATAGCGCTTTTTGCAGAGCGAGGTGTGGTATTCCGCTTCTCCATCCTGCGCGTATACGTATTCAACGGGAGAAACCGTAGCGGTGCTGATCACGGAATTTGACGCGGGGGCGATGTAGCTGTCTACCATCGCTTCCGGCAGCTCCGGACCGTACACCTCCGCCTGCGGCTTGCGCCCGATCAGCTCCACGCCGCCCTCGAGCTGGTGACTCTGTATGGGAATCAGCGCAACATACAGCGCCGTGAGCGCTACCGACAGGCAGGTGAGCGCCGTGCGGGAACGGCTGTCCCACGCGCTGCGCCATATAAGCAGAAGCCCTACGGGGGGCACGATCAGCGTTGCCAAAAGCGCGGGGAGCTTATGCTTTCTGCGCGGGCGATTGCTCTTAACCTTTCGCATGGATAGCCCCCTTTGCCTGAATGATTTCGCCTTGGTAGGGGCATAACAACCCCTCCTATGAAACGGCAGTATCTATTGTACTCGCAAATTCCATTTTGGTAAAGCCGAACGGCAGGGAGTTTAAAGAATATTTTCTTTCGGGAAATATTTGAAATAATCGCGAAATATCTTTGACGATTCCAATATTGTTCGGGCTCCATTTGTGAAAATAGTTAGACTTTTTGCCCGCATTTTGGTCGTATTTTCCGCATTTTCTTGACACCTGTCCCCGTGAATGCTATAATGCCTCCATTCTATTATCTTATACCAAGCGGGAGGAACGGGCAGTGGATCCCTACCAAATATTGCATCTTCCGCCCACGGCTTCGCGCGAGCAGGTGCGCGCCAGCTACCGCGCGCTGGCTCGGCGCTGGCATCCGGATCGCTTTCAAGAAGGACCGGAGCGCGATTGGGCAAACGATAAGATGGCGCAGATCAACGCCGCTTATCATGAGTGCCTCGCAGGCGCGGCGCCGAAGATAGGCGCGGATGAAAAGCATATGCTCACCCAAATTGAGCAAATGATCGACAGCGGTCGTTACGAGATCGCCCGCAGGCAGCTTATGGCGCTTACCATGCGCAGCGCAGAGTGGAACTATCTGTTCGGGGTGGTGCTCACGCGCCTGCGTGAAACGGAGAAGGCGATCATCTACTTGGAGGTTGCCGTGCATCAGGCGCCCGATTCGCGTAAATACGCCAAGGCGCTGGAAGAGGCGCAGAATAGCCGCAGGCGCTTTCCCGCCTTTGTCCGCCGCCGCTAAGGTTTAACAGATTTTCGGTTTACAATCGGCGGGTCGAATTGTAAAATATCTTTATTCAACGGCGATGAAGAGGAGCGCCCTGCGCCATAGCCTTCGCAAAGCGAGCCGAAGCGGGTGAAAGTTCGGTCGGAGCGGGTCAGGGTAAATCACCTCGGAGCAGCGGGTTCGACAGGTCGTGTTTCGCGCCTTAGAATCCGTCGGGTGCGCCCGTTAAAGCGCGGTAAGCGGCTGTGCGTATGCGCGGCAATTTGGGTGGTACCGCGATGTCTTCGTCCCAATATCGGGCGAGGGCGTTTTTTATTGAACTCATTCACTTGGAGGGAACGCTATGTTTGAAAAGGTCTCAACGAATCTGGATTCTCAGGCGCGTGAGAAAGAGGTCATTCGGTTTTGGAACGAAAACGATATTTTCGCCAAGTCCATCGACCAGCGCGAGGGCAGCGACGTGTTTACTTTTTACGATGGACCGCCCACGGCCAATGGCAAGCCGCATATCGGGCATATTGAAACCCGCGCCATCAAGGATCTGATTCCCCGCTACCAGACCATGAAGGGCAAAAAGGTGCTGCGCAAGGCGGGCTGGGATACCCACGGTTTGCCGGTGGAGCTTGAGGTGGAAAAGCAGCTTGGGCTGGACGGCAAGGAGCAGATCGAGGAATACGGCATCGAGCCCTTTATTCAGGAGTGCAAAAAGTCCGTTTGGAAGTACAAGGGCGAATGGGAGCGTATGTCCGAGCGCGTGGGCTTCTGGGCGGACATGGAGAACCCCTATATCACTTACGATAACAACTATATCGAGTCCGTGTGGTGGAGCCTCAAGCAGGTGGCGGATAAGGGGCTGCTCTATAAGGGACATAAGATCGTGCCCTATTGCCCCCGCTGCGGCACCGCGCTTTCTAGCCATGAGGTCTCTCAGGGCTATAAGGAAGTAAAGGAGCGCTCCGCGGTGGTGCGCTTCAAGGTGGAAGGACAGGAGAATACCTTTATCTACGCGTGGACGACCACGCCGTGGACGCTGCCCAGCAACGTGGCGCTGTGCGTCAATCCGGACGAGACCTACGCGCGCTTTACCCACGAGGGGCGCACCGTGATTATGGGCGACGCGCTGATCAACGCGGTAGTGGGCGAAGACGCGGTGATAGAGAATAAAACCACTTTCCCCGGCAGCGAGCTGGTTGGGCTGCGCTACGAGCCGTTGTTTGCCTTCCAGCGCGACGCGCTCGTTGGGGTAAAGAATGCGGAGAACGCCTTTCAGGTGGTCGGCGACGCATACGTCACCATGTCCGACGGTACGGGCGTGGTACATCAGGCGCCCGCCTTCGGCGAGGACGATGCCCGCGTGGGTCGTGAATATAATATTCCCATGCTGCAGCTGGTCAACACCCGCGGTGAAATGACGAAGGAGACCCCGTGGGCGGGTCAGTTTGTAAAGAAGGCGGACCCCTTAATTCTCCAGCAGCTGGAGGACGAGGGCAAGCTGGTTGCCGCGCCGTATTTTACGCATGATTATCCCTTCTGCTGGCGCTGCGATACCCCGCTCATCTATTACGCGCGCTCCACTTGGTTCATTCAAATGACCAAAGTGCACGATGAGCTCATGCGCAATAACCGCACCGTCAACTGGTATCCGGACAACATTAAGGAAGGGCGTTTTGGCAACTTCCTCGATAACGTAATCGACTGGGGTCTTTCCCGCGAGCGCTATTGGGGTACTCCGCTGCCGGTATGGCTGTGCGACTGCGGGCATATGCACGTAATCGGCTCTCGCGCCGAGCTGCGCGAGCTGGGCGACGACGTGCCCGAGGATATCGAGCTGCATCGCCCCTATATCGACGCGGTCACGCTCACCTGCCCCAAGTGCGGCGGAAAGATGCACCGCACGCCCGAAGTGATCGACTGCTGGTACGATTCCGGCTCTATGCCCTTCGCCCAGTGGCACTATCCCTTCGAGAATAAGGAGATTTTCGAACAGAATTTCCCCGCAAACTTTATTTCCGAGGCGATCGACCAAACGCGCGGCTGGTTCTATACCCTCATGGCAATTTCTACGCTGATCTTTGATCGTTCTCCCTTCGAAAACTGTGTGGTCATGGGGCATGTGCAGGATAAGGACGGACGCAAAATGTCCAAGCATTTGGGCAATGTGGTCGATCCGTGGGACGTGCTCGATCGTCAGGGCGCGGATGCCGTGCGCTGGTATTTCTACGCCAATGGCGCGCCGTGGCTGCCCACCCGCTTCTCGCACGAGCTGGTTAGCGAAATGCAGAGCAAGTTTATGGGCACGCTGTGGAATACCTACGCCTTCTTTACCATGTATGCCGCGATTGACGAGTACGATCCTGCGGCGCATAAAGCCGACCCGAAGGATTTCACGCTTATGGATCGGTGGGCGCTCAGCAAGCTCAATACGCTGGTGCGCTTTGTAGACGAGGGCATGGCGGAGTATAAAATTACCGAAACCGCTCGCGCCATTCAAGCGTTTACCGAGGAGCTCTCCAACTGGTACGTGCGCTTGAGCAAGCAGCGCTTCTGGGGTAAGGACTGGACCGGCGACAAGAAGGCGGCGTATGAAACGCTCTACACCGTGCTTACCACGCTGTGTAAGCTCGCCGCGCCCTATATTCCCTTCATGACTGAGAGTATGTACCAGAATTTGGTGGTCGGCAATGTGCCCGGCGCGCCGGAGTCCGTGCACCTGTGCGACTATCCTACCGCCGATGCGAGCCTCATCGACGAGAAGCTCGAGGCGGAAATGGACGAGGTCGCCGCGGCGGTACAGCTGGGCAGAGCTTGCCGCTCTACTGCGAATATCAAAGTGCGTCAGGCGCTGGGCACGCTCTATGTGAAGGGCGCGGCGCTGGGCGATGAGTTCGCGGAGCTCATTCGCGCCGAGCTGAACGTGGAGGAAGTGCGCTTTATCGACGATGCGCGCGCCTTTACCACCTACCAGATCAAGCCGCAAATGCGCACGCTGGGTCCGAAGTACGGCAAGCTGCTGGGTAAGATCGGCGCATATCTCAAGGATGTGGACGGCAGCGCGTTTGTGGATGAATTGGATCAGAACGGCGTGGCGCGCTTCGAGATCGAAGGTACGACCGTGGAACTGAGCAGAGACGATTGCCTCATTACCCCCGCGCAGAAGCCGGGCTTCGTTGCTGAAACGGATCGAGATATGACCGTGGTGATCGATACTATGCTCACGCCCGCGCTCATCGAGAAGGGCTTCGTGCGCGAGGTCATCTCCAAGCTGCAGACCATGCGCAAGGAGGCGGGCTTCGACGTAGTAGATCGTATCCACGTAACCTATAAGACTACAGATACACTCGCCAATGTGATTGCTGCGAATCAGTCCGCCATTGCGGATTCCGAGTTGGCGCTCTCCATCGAACCCGTCGACGCGCCGGAAGGAGCCTATTCCAGAGAGTGGAATATCAATGGCGAGAAGGCGCTGTTGAGTGTAAGAAAGTAATTCAAAAAGATGATTTGAAGCCGCCGGTTGCACAGACCGGCGGTTTCGCTTTGCTCGAAAAAGCGTATCATTTTGCTGTTTTTCCTACGATTGTGATAGATTCGCGCGCGCGAATATGATATGCTGGCGATAGCAAACAAACGAAAGAAGGGAATCATTATGGTTCTTGCCACGGTTTCTTCCTGCGAGGATTTGATATCTCGCGTACATCAAACGGGCTTTCTACCCTTCTTTTCCAACGGCATAGAGGGTTTTTCTCTGGAGGAGTGCGCAGCGCCTTCCATATGGTTTGTAGACGGCGTGGACGGTCCGTGGGAGTGGAAGGGCGCGGTGATTCAAACCGGTATAGTATATGCCAAGCTGTGGGGCGGCAAAGCGGCGTTTGTTACGCGCCCATGGTATATGGAATTGGCGAATGTGCGCAGAAACGGCGGCGATTTTGATACGCTCATGGAGGAGGGCGCACTTTCTAAACCCGAGATCGATGTATACCGAGCGCTTCTTCAGGAGGGTTCCATGCTTTCCCGCACCTTGCGGGTCGCTTCCGGCTTTCAACGCAGAAGCGCGTTTGACGCGGTGTTGGCTAAACTGCAAATGAAATGTCTGATCGCCATAGAGGATTTTGAATACGATCGGGACGCGCATGGCAAGCCCTACGGCTGGGGTGTGGCGCGTTATACCACAGTGGACCGTCTATTGGGCGGAGCGCTCGAGCGTGTGCAGGAGGAACGCTCGCCGGACGCCTCAAGGCGCCGTCTGCTGGATGCATTGAAGCGCCTTGCGGGTGTGGAATACGAAAAAAAGCTGCTGCGAATGATTGGATAGCAGGTCTAGTAAACCTTTCTACGTCCATAATTTACCCAAATGCAATATAAAGCGTAAAGCGCAGTCATAATTGCCGTGGCGTGAAGACCTCAAATCTGTTAAAATATAGACAGAATTTTGATGAAGGAAGGTTTTGGAAATGAAGCTGTGGATCAAGCGGTTCGTACCCGCGCTGGCGATATTGGCGTTGACGACGGGGTTCGCGGAAGAGGGAATCGCGCCAGAGGAAACGCCCGTACCCGAAATCGCGGCGGAGACGACTCAGGCGGTCGAAACGCCGGAAGCTTCCGATGTACCCGAAGCGGAAGACGCGCCGCAGGCGGAAGCGCTCATGGAGCTTTCCGCATACGTGGGCACGCACTTCATGAGCTTTGTGAATAAAATCGGCGATATGTGGCAGATGGCGGGCGAGCTCACGCGCTATGAAAACACCTCGCTCGGCGCGATGACCGTAAACGGAGAAACCGTAGATCTTATGGTGTTCCGTACCGGAGGCGCGTACAGCCTGTTTGGCGTAACCACGGGCGCGCCGCTGGAGGATGCGCGAGCGAAGCTGATCGGCTCCGGCTGGCAGGAGGTTGAGGAAGAAGGTTGGGTATCTGGCACCGGCGCGCAGGGCGTACGCTTTGATCGCGACGACGGCTGGATGATGATACTGTTCCCCGATGAATCGGGTGTCGTCGAACAGGTGATGTGCGGCAAGCCCGAGGCAGCGCTTCTGGTTCGGGACGCGGTCGAAAAGGAATTTACTCAGCCTACGCCCACTCCCGCGCCCACAGCCGATCCTACGCAGGCGGGTACCGTGCGCATTGTGCCTTCCGCGGGCAGTGTCAACGTACGTGCGAATGCCGGAACGGGCTACGATGTGCTGACGGGTATGGATGAGAGCACCGAAGCCGTATATTTGGGCGAAGGCAAGGCGGATGCCGAAGGAAAGTGCTGGTATTACGTGCAGGTCGGCAATGTGAAGGGCTGGGTTTCGGCAAAGTATACCGTACTCACGTTGGCGGACGGCACGGTCGTGACCGGAGAACAGGGCGTGCTGCCGTAAGAAATAACCGTTCATTCGAGGCTGCGCTGCGTTTAGCGCAGCCTCATCATATGTTTTACGGGTTCAACCGGTCTGGAAATGGGTCGTCCGGCAGGCGATCGAAGCGAGGTGCGTTTGTCAGCGCACCATACAGCTCCATCAGCGCGACCGCTGCGCCCATGCCACCGTCGAATAAACCGCCGCGCGCGTCAATGCGCTCCGGCTGTACGCGAATAAACGCCATGGGCCAGCTCGGCGCGCCGTTCGAGGCTTCCATTTCGCCCAGCAATATTTCGCCGCAGCGCTTTGCCTGCATTAGATCGTCCGCCTGTCCAAACGCGGAATAGAGCTGCAGGTAAAAGTGCAATATGCCCGCGGTGCCGCAGCAGTAGCTCACGTTGTTCCACAGCGTTTCACTCATGCGTTCGGGCGCGCCCTTTGCGCGCAGCCCGCATTCCAAATCGCGTATGAATTGCGCCATGCGCTCATCGGCGGTTTGGCGGTATAGCTCGTAGAATAGGCGCGCGCTGCCCGCGGGACCGTGGCAGGTATTCAGATAATAAATGGGAGAAACGCTGTTTGCGATGTACGGAATCAGCTTGCCGCTCCCCGCAGGTTGGGCGATATGTATGAGATATTCCGCGCAATCTCGCGCGGCGTCCAGAAAGCGAACGTCGCCGGAAAGCGCGTGCAGTCGCGCGAAGGCGTAACCCGTACCCGCGCAGCCATATACGAAATTGGGGTATGAATCTCCGCCGGAGGGAATGCGTTCATAAGTAATGCCGTATGGCGTTTCCACGCGGCTTCGCAGCAGCGCTTCTCCCGCTGAAACGGCGAGCGTACAGGCATCATCCCAGCCGAGCCGCAGAGCAATTTCGGTGAGCAGCAGCGTGCATCCCGCATCCGCCATCAACCCCGTGCGCTCCGTCCATGCGCCCTTTCTTGCTTCGCCTTCAAGCGTATGCACGATTTGGCGCAGTATTTCTGCGCATTCAT
>JAFUAR010000237.1 GCA_017460585.1 Clostridia bacterium | reverse complement strand
GTTACCATTCACCCATGGGGTGTCGGGGATCGCAATCCCCGACATTCAATCCGCAGCGGCGGCGTGTACGCCGCGAGGACGCGGACCAAGTGTCCGCTTCCTTGCAGGTTTTGCGCCCGGAAATCGCGTAGCGATTTCAGCAAAACCTGAGGGGGTGGTAGTGGCGGGGGACGTGTCCCCCGTCCACTTACTGTGAAGCCGTAGGCGGACCAGTAACTTTTTATGCGTTTATTATAGAAAAAAAGGCGATGAAAGTCCATGGATTGTTTTCAAAACCTAGTTTTGTCCGTGCAATGCATAGAAATGGTTCTTATCCATTTGAGAACTTAATGTTATAATATTAACGCAGGGCTGACAACGCCCAAGAACGAAAACCAATTATTTAAGGAGGAGATTGAGACATGAAAAGATGGATTTGCCTGATGCTCAGCGTTATGATGGCGCTGGCTTGCATGGTGGTCGCGCAGGCTGAAACGACCTACGATCAGCACATGACCTTTACCATTGCATCTACCAACATCAACGAATCGGTCGATTACAATGGCGACGAATTGTCTCAGCATTTTGAGCAGAAGTTCAATTTCGACTGGGATATTATTTCCCTGCCCAGCGAGAATACCGAGGAAAAGATTCGCATTTGGATTAACGCCGGCAATATGCCCGATATCGTAATCGGCAACGTATACAATAACGGCGAAATGATGAACTACATCGATCAGGGTTTGCTGTATCGCTTCCCCGATGATTGGAAGGAACGCTGGCCGCACGCGGCGGCGGACTTCGAGCTGACGAAGCTGGGCGACGCCGTAGCCGAAAAAGCGGGCGGCACCTATCTGTTCCCCCGCGCTATTTTCGCCA
This sequence comes from Clostridia bacterium, assembly GCA_017460585.1. Lineage (GTDB taxonomy): Bacteria > Bacillota > Clostridia > Christensenellales > Aristaeellaceae > Faecivicinus. The sequence goes on along the minus strand of JAFUAR010000237.1, from coordinate 2,375 downwards.
CCAATTATCCGGCGGAGAAGATCGTGCCTCACTACATCGCTTATATCCGCAAGGATTGGGCGGAAGCCGTCGGCTTTGAGCTGAAGGATGCCTATAAGACCTCCGAGCTCATGGAGTACGCGCGCCTGATCAAGGATCAGGATCCCGGCAACATCGGTGATCGACTCGTGCCCATGGCGATTCGTCCCGCGTTCAACTGCTATACCTTCATGCTTCCCAACAACGCCTATGCGGGCGGTTCGGATACCGACTGCCAGTTCTATAAGGATGAGAACGGTCAGTATCAGTGGGGTCCGGCTTCCGAAGACACCCTGACGGGTCTCAAGCTGCTGAAGGAAGCGTATGACGATGGTCTTCTGAACCCTGAATTCTATTCCTATACCGGCACCGAGGCGGAAGAGGACTTCTATATTGCGGGTATCGCCGGACTGTCCGTGTACATGGGCATGGCGAGCTATCTGGATATGACCGCCAGCTATATCGAGAACAATCTGGGCACTACTTACGATGATATTGTCCATACCGCGCTGATTCTGGGTGAGGATGGAAACTATCATGCGCCGGAGCTGATCAACTACGCTGGTTACATGATGTTCCGCCCCGACATTGAAACCGAGAAGTTCGAGCGCTTCATGGACCTCATCGATTATGCCGCGACCGACGAAGGTCAAATGACCATTCGTATGGGCTTCCAAGGCACCGATTGGGATTACGACGCGGATGGCAATATCCAAACTCTGCTGCCCGAAGGCGAAAGCGCGCGCAGCAAGTATCCCTCGATCTATCCCATCTACCATCGTCTGGTCATCATGTCCGATGACTTTACGCTGATCAACCCCGCCTATAAGAAGGAATATCGCGATCGCATCATTCAGATGTATACGCTCAAGAATGAATACGCGTCGGATACCTCCATCGCCCCTGTCGATTGGGATGTCAGCCTCCATTCTTCCGATGCCATGAGCCGCATCAGCTTTGACTGGGGCAACGAATACGCCACCATCATTCTGCAGGATGGCGATTTGGAGACCAATTGGCGCAACTGGGTCGATTCCTATTCCTATATCATCGATCCGGTTCTGGAGGAATTGAACGCGGAATACGCGAATTAATTCTACGGACAGCAAATTCTTTAACGGCGCATGGAGGACTTTGTGTCCTCCATGCGTTCCTATGCGCGTATACACGGCGAGAAAGGGATAATAAGACATGAAGATATTGGTGATTTCAGACCTGCACAGCAACGCGCGGGGCGTTCAGGCAATATGGGAGCGGGAATCGGACGCGGATCAAATCTACATGGCGGGCGACTTGGTGGATTATGGACCCGAACCGATGGCTTCCATCGACTGGGTGCGCGATCACGGCGTCCACTGTGTGCGAGGAAATCACGATGATCGTCTGATTCGCGTGTGGCAATCGGGAGAATACGCCAATCTGCCGCCCGAGCAGACCGCGTGGGTGCACCATAATTGTCGGCTGCTCACGCAATCCTATGTGGATGCCCTTTCCGCCCTGCCGACCCATCTTTCATTCGAGGCGGACGGAATCGCCTATCTCATGACGCATCGCTATGGCGACGCGTATCAGACTATCGAAAGCAGGTATCATTTCGACAAGTATTGGGAAGCGCATTTCGACCTGCCCGGCTGCCAGGGATATCCGCGCCGCATGATCTTTGGGCATAGCCACCGCCAGCAGATCATGTCATTTGGGAAAGACGCGCTGTGGCTGAACCCCGGCAGCGCTTCGTATCGCCGCCCCGATGAGCCGAGCAAGGACGCGTTTTACGCGGTGATTCAAGACGGAGAGATCGATTTAAGACACGTGCCGTACCCGCGTGAGGCGCTCTACGCCGAGGCGGTGCGGATGCGCCCGAATATGATGGAGGACGAATGGCGCGTGGCGGACTTCTTTTTCGGCTGGAAGGAGGAGGACGGTCCCGATTATCCATGGCTGGAATTGCTCGCTGAACGTCGGAAAAAGGGTATTGTTCCGCCTGGAAGGTGCTGAAATCTTAACAAGACGATTTTTCTCAAAAAAAAGTCCTTCCCAAAGGGGCATTTGGCGCAAAAACACAATATGTAGGAATGTTTTTCGGCGCCATACGCTACCAATAGAGGGATTGGCGGCGAAATCGGCGGTTCAAAAAAAAGCTTGACAAATGTGTCGCCGTTTGCTATAATATCGTATGTTGTTGAGCGAGAGCCGACAGCGCGATCCTTGAAAACGATACAGAGAAGAAGTACAGGAAAGAAAAGAAACAGTCAGATTTCGAAAGAGTTAAACGCCTTTTGAGTAAGCTGGAAGCTGGTTGGCTTTGGCGAGTCGAGCAGCGGAAGGGGAGGCTTAGAAGGATAAGGATTAAACATCAG
>JAFUAR010000236.1 GCA_017460585.1 Clostridia bacterium | reverse complement strand
TCGAACCCCGGACCGATCGGTTATGAGCCGACTGCTCTAACCACTGAGCTAAAGGCCCAAACCGCCAAACATGATGTTCGACAACATATTTATTATACGCCAGAATCGGCATAAAGTCAATGAGATACACAAAAACGTAATATGATTGACACAATTTAAACACAGCAATTCCGATGTTATGGAAGAGTTAAAATCGGCTTTGACTACTTGACGCAGGCAGAATCATTCATATAATTAAATTGTACGCAATTTATAGGTTTGCCTTTGTGTAGAGGAAAGGAATATATGAACGAGACTGATTTTAATCTTGAAACTTATTTGGCGCAGGGCGCGGAGAAGATTCTTCGCCAGCTTACGCGCTTTTCAGAATTTCATCCCGCGGAGGCGGCGTTCATGGCGCGTTTTGCGCTGTCCGCTCGTCAGGCTGGTGCGCGCCGGCAGCGCTTTTTTGAAGAGGGGCTGCACGTGCCACCCTTCCTGATCGCCAGCATTACCTCGCTGTGCAACCTGCACTGCGCAGGCTGCTACGCGCGCTCGCTGGATACCTGCGCCGACGGTACGCCGGTAGACCAAATGAAGGATTCCGACTGGGAGCGCGTGTTTGCGCAGGCGGAGGAGCTTGGCATCAGCTTTATATTGCTCGCGGGCGGAGAGCCCATGGCGCGAATGGACGTGATTCACGCGGCAGCGCGCCATGCGGACATACTGTTTCCGGTGTTTACCAACGGCACTATGCTGAACGAGGGGCGCGTATCGCTGTTCAACGACCATCGCAACCTGATTCCGGTCATCAGCTTGGAGGGGGATGAGCGAGCGACGGACGCCCGCCGCGGCGAAGGCGTATTCCAGCGGGTGCAAAACGGCATGAGCGCGCTGCGCGAAAAGCGCATACCCTTTGGCGTGTCCATTACGGTTACCCGAGAAAACGCGCAGGCGGTGACCGAGGCGGAGTTTGTGCGCCAGCTCATGAGCTACGGTGTGAAGGCGATTGTGTACGTGGAATTTGTGCCCACGGAGGATGCCTTGGAGGGTTTGGCGTTTACGGATGCCGACCGCGAGAGCTTCACCGCGCGACTGGATGCTCTGCGCGCGGATTCGGATATGCCCATGCTGATCGCTTTCCCAGGCGACGAGCGCCGTTCGGGCGGCTGTTTGGCAGCGGGACGCGGGTTTTTCCATATCAATTCGCACGGCGGCGCGGAGCCTTGTCCCTTCTCGCCGTATTCCGATGTCGATCTGAAGCACTCTACCTTGCGCGACGCGCTGCAATCCAAGCTATTTCGAGCGCTCAATGAGGAAGGACTCCTGCAGGAGGATCACGATGGCGGCTGCGTGTTGTTCCGGCAGCGCCAGCGCGTATCCGAACTGCTGAATGCCGAATAGGGGAAAGAAAAGAGAAGAGGGGAAATGACCATGGCACAGGAAAATTACGACGCATTGAAGCTGGAAAACCAAATTTGTTTTCCGCTGTACGCCTGCTCAAGAGAGATTATTCGGCAGTACAAGCCGTTTCTGGATGAAATTGACCTGACCTATACCCAGTATATCGCCATGATGGTGATGTGGGAGCGCAAGGCGCTCACCGTGAAGGCGTTGGGAGAGTATTTGTATCTGGATTCGGGAACGCTCACGCCGCTTTTAAAAAAGCTGGAGCAGAAGGGCTTGGTCACGCGTAACCGCTCCCGTGAAGATGAGCGCAATCTCATTGTGCGCATTACGCCGGAGGGCGAGGCGCTCAAAGCGCAGGCGATTCATGTGCCGGAGAAAATGGCGCAGTGCGCGCGCATCGAGCCGTGGGAAGCGACGGAGCTGTACCGCATACTCTATAAAATGCTGAAGCCAGACTAAAAGTGAAAGCGATTCGCAGACGACACGGCGAATCGCTTTGTTCATCTTCACTCATCAATTTTGTGCGCGTATGAATATATCTCCGCTTACGGAACGCGCGTGTATGCTGCGCGAGTCGTCGCCTCCATCGGGCAGGTCAAAGCGTACATCGCCGCTCACGCTGTGCGCGTCTAACCGGTAGCCCTGCTCGCACAGGGGCAGCAGCGCATGAATATCACCGCTTGCGGTGTTGAAGCGAATGCGTTCGGCAGAGGCGCGGTCGATTTGTATGTCGCCGCTCTTGGTATCGACCGCCATGTCGTTCGTCCAATCGGAATCCGCCGCGTCAATATCGCCCGATACGCTGCTCAGCGCCGCGCTTCCACCCGCGCAGCGCCGTATATCCACATCGCCCGAGGTGGTGCGCGCCTGAATGCGTTCCGCCGCGCATAGGCGGATTTCGATGTCCCCGCTCACCGATTCGCCCTTAATATCGCTCTGCGCGCGTACATCATTCAGCTGGATATCGCCGCTGCGGGTGCGCACCTCAATTCGGTCACCGCAGCGTGCGGCTTCCACGCAGATATCTCCGCTCGCGCCTGAGAGCGCGAGGAGCGCCGCCGCTTCTATATTGGTAATGTGCAGGTCTCCGCCCATGTCGTCCGCGATGAGCTTTTGCAGTCCTTCGCAGCTAAGGCGCAGCGTCGCTTGAATATTCTCAAATCCGAATAGATGCCTGCGCGGCAACGCCTTTTCACGAATTTCCAATATGTCGTTTTCTATGCTCCATTCGAACGCTTCCGGTCTGGCGGTGGTAAATACGCCGTAAGTGCCTGTGGGAAGCGCATCGCGCAGTATGTCGCAATCGGCGTTTTTCAGGTGAATGCGCACCTCGCTGAACGCGCCGTACCGCTCCTGCTCCCGGCTGGGAGAGAGCGCGGGCAAGCGGGGAATATAGTATTTGGTCAATGCGTCAATATCGCCCAGCGCGCCAACGGCGCTTTCCTCATCCATGCCCATTTCAATTCGATCGTCAATCATCTCTTCATAATAGGCGATCATGCGTTCGCATTCCTCCGTACCCGCCAGCTTCGCCTGCATAGCTTCGCGCCATTCATTTTTGGTCATATATCTCAACCTCCGTTTCAATGCGGTTCAGTGCGCGAACCAGTTCGCGCCATTCAGATATGAACGAGCGCACGCGCTCCACGCCCTGTGGCGTGATCTGGTAATATCTGCGCAGTCTGCCATTGTGCTCCACGGAATATACGCTTACCTGCCCCTGCGCCTCTAGTCGTTTCAATATGGGATAGAGGGTGGACTCCGTAATTTCAATCAGCTCACCTACATCGCCCACCAGCCGGTAGCCGTAGGAATCGCCGCGCATCAGCACTGCCAGCACGCAGGCATCCAAAACGCCGCGCTTTAATTGATGATCCATAATATCACCTCACGCATAATACTATACAATGCATAGTATTTTTTGTCAAGCGATTTACTCATTTTTCTTTTCATACTCTTCGTTTGCATTCCCCGCTCGCTTTCATGTATAATGAAGGAAGCATCCCAATTGAACTTGGAGGCAGTTGTATTTATGAGACTGGTGGTAAAGGTGGGAACGACCACGCTGGCGCACCCTACGGGGCTTTTGAATATTCGCCGCGTGGAGTCGCTGTGCAAGGTGCTCAGCGATTTGAAGAACGCGGGCAACGAGGTTATTCTCGTGTCCTCCGGCGCAATCGGCATGGGCGTGGGCAAGCTATCGCTCAAGGAGCGACCGGACGACGTACCCACCAAGCAGGCCGCGGCAGCGGTGGGACAGTGCGAGCTGATGTATACCTACGATAAGCTCTTTACCGAATTCAACCATACCGTGGCGCAGGTGCTGTTGACCGGCGACGATGTAGAGGACGACGTGCGTCGAACGCATTTTCACAATACCATGTCGCGATTGCTGGAGCTTGGCGCGCTGCCCATTATCAACGAGAACGATACGGTGGCCACGGATGAGATCGTGATTGGCGATAACGATACCCTGAGTGCCATTGTTGCCTCTACGGTCGGCGCGGAGCTGCTGGTGCTGCTTTCGGATATTGACGGGCTGTATACCGCCGATCCGAGGCGCGATCCCAACGCCCGATTGATTCCGAGGGTGGAAGCCGTCACGGACGAGGTCGATGCGCTGGCAGGAGGACATGGTTCCGCGCTGGGCACTGGCGGCATGGTCACTAAGCTGCGCGCGGCGCGCATCGCCACGCAGGCGGGCATTGATATGGTCATTGCCAACGGGGCAAATCCTGAAATACTCTACGCGCTGTTGGAAGGGCAGCCGGTGGGCACTCGATTTGTGGGGAGGAAGACTGCATGAGTACCATGGAACAGCTGGTTTCGGCAAAGCGCGCATGGTCCGCGCTGCAAAGCGCTTCGGGAAACGTGAGAAACGATGCGCTCAGAGAAATGGCAAACGCGCTGCGGGCGCATACGGAAGATATTTTATCGGCGAACCACTTGGATATGGAGGCGGCGCGCGGGCACATTTCCGAGGTAATGCTCGACCGCCTGCACTTGAACGCTTCGCGCGTAGAGGGCATGGCGCAGGGCATTGAACAGGTCGCCCAGCTGCCGGATCCGCTGGGCAGGGTGCTGCGTGAAGAGCGTCGACCGAACGCCCTTAGAATCGAGCGCGTTTCGGTGCCGCTCGGGCTGGTCGCCATTATATACGAAAGCCGACCCAACGTTACGGCGGATGCCGCCGCGCTATGCATTAAAAGCGGCAATGCCTGTATGCTGCGCGGGGGCAAGGAAGCCTTCCGTTCGGCAAACGCCATAGTGCGCGCGCTGCGCGAAGGGCTGCAGCGGGCTGGGCTGCCCGAAGAATTGGTGCAGCTGGCGCAGGATTCCTCCCGCCAGAGCGCGACCGATCTAATGACCGCCGTGGGGCTGGTCGATCTATTGATTCCAAGGGGCGGAGCGGGGCTGATTCGCGCCTGCACGCAAAACGCCAAGGTGCCCTGCATACAGACCGGCACGGGCATATGCCATATTTATGTGGACGCTTCCGCCGACCTCGATATGGCGCTCAATATTATTGAAAACGCCAAGACCAGCCGCCCCTCCGTGTGCAACGCCGAAGAGGTCTGCTTGGTACATCGCGTTATTGCGCCTACATTTCTGCCCATGCTGCGTGAGCGCTTGACGAGTGCGCAGGCGCGGCAGGGGCGGCATGAGGTAGAGCTGAGGGTTGACGAGCGCGCAGCGCGGTATATTGATGGAACGCCCGCGGGCGCGGAGGACTTTGACACGGAGTTTTTGGATTATATTCTTGCCGTAGGCATAGTGGACGATGTAGACGCGGCCATTCGGCATATCGCCGCCCATTCCACGGGGCACAGCGAAGCTATTATTGCCCAGGATGAAGCGGCACAGGCGCGCTTTATTGCACAGGTGGACAGCGCCGCGGTCTATATCAATGCGTCCACCCGCTTTACCGATGGCGGGGAATTCGGGCTCGGCTGCGAAATGGGTATATCCACTCAAAAGCTGCACGCCAGAGGTCCGATGGGGCTGGAGGAACTCACAAGCTATAAATATGTCATACATGGCTCGGGGCAGATTCGCTGATTTTTCGCACACGGCGCAAAAGGGGAAAGGAAAATGACTGTTCGACCGAATGAAACGGGCGGTGCAATGTTGAACCATCGCGCGTTTTTCAAAATGGCGACTACGCTGGCGACGCCCATCATGGTGCAGAATCTCATCAGCACGCTGGTGAGTTCGGCGGATACCATTATGCTGGGTTACGTCAGTCAAAACGCTATGGCGGCGTCTTCGCTGGCGAATCAGCTGCAATCGGTGTTGTTTTGCACGTTTTACGGCTTAACGGCGGGCACCTCCGTACTCGCCTCGCAGTACTGGGGCAAGGGCGATCACGAAACCATTGAGCGCGTGCTGGGGCTGGCGACCCGCATCGCGCTGCTCATCAGCTTCATATTCTTTGTGGCGGGGTTCTGTTTTCCCACGCAGGTGATGCGTTTGTTTACCGATGATCTCGCCATAATACAGGAGGGCGTGCGCTATTTGCGCATCATCGCATTTTCCTATGTGTTCATGGGATTTGCCCAAATCTATGTGTGCGTGCTGCGCAGTATCGGCAAGGTTGTGCTGCCCACGGTGACCTATGTGGTTTCTCTGGTGCTCAATATCGCCATAAACGCCACGTTTATATTCGGGCTTTTCGGGCTTCCGAAGCTGGGTCTGGTGGGCGTGGCGCTGGGCACGGTGATTGCGCGCTTTGCCGAATGCGCGATTTGCCTAGTCTACAGTCAGGCGTATTCCGAGGTGAAGGTGCGGCTGAAGTGGATGGTACGCCGCGCGGGCATACTGGCGAAGGACTTTGCGCATATCAGCGTGCCTTCCATGGCGAACGACATCGCGTGGAGTTTGGCGGTTTCGGTGTATTCCAGCGTGATCGGGCACATGGGCAGCGATGTGGTTGCGGCCAACGCCGTGGCGCTCATGGCGCTCAATATTGGCGCGGTGGTGAGCCGAGGCTTTGCAAACGCCACTACCATAGTGGTTAGCCGCGAACTCGGCGCAAATCGAATGGATACCGCCAAGGAATACGCCCGCCGTATGCTGCGCCTCTCCATGCTGTTCGGCGCGTGCGGCGCGTTGGTGATGGTGGCGATTCGACCGCTCATGATCGCGATTTATGCGGGCAAGCTCACCGATGCGGCGATCGCGCTGCTGCGCTCCGTGCTGGTCATGCGCGCGGTGCAGCTCATTGGCGAGGCAACCAACACCTGTTTGATTTGCGGTTGTTTCCGCGGGGGCGGCGACGCGCGCTACGGCATGGTGGTGGATATTCTTTCCATGTGGCTGGTGGCGGTACCGCTTACGCTCATGGCGGCATATGTGTTTAAGCTGCCGCCGGTGTGGGTGTACTTTGTAATGTGTTTGGATGAATTCGAAAAGATGCTGCCCGTATTTTTGCACTACCGCAAGTTTGAATGGCTGCACAACATTACCAGAGATCAGCTTACATAATATACACCATATGAAAAAGGCGATCCGGAAGGGAAGAATGAATCCCGTCCGGATCGCCTGTATTTTTGGCAATATAGTCTATTGGTCCGCCAGCGGGTGGTAGAGCTTGAGCTGGGTTTCCACGTTCGCCTTGCCGGAGGCTTGCAGACCTTTGCTATGCTGGAATGAAAGCACCGCCTGCTCGGTTCGCTCATCAAATATGCCCAGCGATATGCCGCTTAGGTTCAAATGCCCCAGCGAGTTCAAGCGCTTTTGCAGGTATTCTACCTCTTCGCCGGTCATGCCCTTTTCCAGATTGATCAGCCTCAAACAGCGCACGCCCAATTCCTTGCAGCGCTGTTCGGCGTAGCTGTTGGGGTAAACCAGCGCGGTCAGACCATCCGGACAGCCGATAAACGCGTCTTCTGCGATGGCTTCTATGGTCTGCGGCAGAACAATGCAGGTGAGCTTGGCGCACTCCATGAACGCGCCGTTTTCTACATACCTCGCGCCTGCGCCTATGGAGAGCAGCGCCAGCGAATGGCAGCCGCCGAATGCTCGTATGCCGATGCGCTCTATGCCCTCCGGCAGCACTGCGCTAATCAGATTGCCGCAGTCAAAGAAGCAGCCGTCCGGAATTTCCTGCAGCGAAGCGGGAAGCGAGACGCTTCGCAGCATATGACAGCGCGCGAAGGCGCTCTGTCCAATGGAACGAACGGTATCCGGCAGGGCGACGCTCACCAGCTGATTGTTGCCCTGAAACGCAAAATCACCTATGCTTGTAAGCGCGTAGCTCCCTATAGTTTCGGGCAGCTCCAGTACCGATTCTGTACCCGAATACATCCTTAGTACAAAGGTACCGTCCGAATAGGAAGCGCCTTGATAGCCCTGCGGGGTTTGCATTGTGCTCATAATGGCGACGGTGGTCGCAGGCATTGGCGTGGGTGAAAATGTCGGCACGGTCGTCGGAACTGCGGTTGGGTTCGGCGTGGGGGCTATGGTGGGTGTCGGCGTAGGCACCGCAGTGGGCACCGCTGTGGGCGCTGTGGTGGGAGCGAGGGTGGGCGTCGGAGTTGGAGTCGGCGTCGGGGTGGGCGTTGCGGTGGGTGTGGGCGAGGGCGTCGAGGTGGGCGCGGCAGTAGGCGCGGGCACGCAG
>JAFUAR010000235.1 GCA_017460585.1 Clostridia bacterium | reverse complement strand
CGTTGCGTCCTTGCCGATTCGCTTTGATATCGCCTTGAATGTCATTCCTTTCTGCAAACATTCCTGAATCTCAATCCGATCATCCAAGGTCAGGTGCTTGTTCTTCTTCTCTGTGTTTTTCATTGTCTGGGCCTCCTTTCCCAGACTTAATTCTACCCCTTTTGCTTTCCCATGGTTACTTCCATTCTTTTTTTCCACTGTGGAACTTTCTTTGGGAATTCACTAATTAGACGTTGTGACCGTGTTCCCACCATCCCACCGCTTGCCTCAAAAAACAAAACGTGCTATACTCGCACTAAAGCAAAATCCGTAAGGTATTCATTCAGCATATTAGGAGACTCTCGCCATGCATTTTAGCAACGCGTATTTTATCAATGGAACGGCATATGCGGGGAAATCGACAATGGTCAAACTGCTTGCCGCAAAATACCACGGAATCGCCTGCGAGGAAAACTACCACAATCAATTGCTGCCCCAATTGGCTCGAGATGAATTTCCCTGTCTAACTTATTCGCGCGATTTGGAAGATTGGCATGATTTCATTCGCAGAACACCGGAAGAGTACGAAGCATGGATCAGTGGTTCATCGCGGGAGTGCGAAGTATTGGAACTGAAAATTCTATCCGAGGTATGCGCCGAGGGCAAACCAGTATTCGTGGATACCAATATCTCTCTCGAAACGCTAAAGATGATTGCCGACCCCAATCATGTGTTGATTATGCTGGCGGATCCGCAAATTTCAGTGCGTAGATTTTTTGAACGACCCGATCGGGAAAAACAATTTTTGTATCGTCTGATTATGGAAGAAGCCGCTCCGGAACGCGCACTGGAAAATTTTCGGCAGTGCCTGACGCGTATTAATACCCCGGAGCGCTACGATCAATTTTTGCATTCTGGTTTTAATGTGCTCCTCCGAGATGAAAATAGGACGATTGAGGAAACGCTTGCACTGGTGGAAAAAGCCTTTGGCTTGCATCCATCAAATCCCGTCCGTTAAGGGGTGAAACCGATTCGGTGAAATTGTCACAGTGACCGTGGATCGTCATGTGGTTCTTGCTATCCGAATCATGAAGATCTGAATTATCCGATCAATTATGGATATATCGAGGGAATTATGGCGCCCGATGGGGAAGAGAAGGATGCGTAAGTCACCGGCGTAGATCGACCGATAAAGTCATTTACAGGTAAAAATATCGCGATCATTAATCGGTACAATGATATCAAGGAAAAGTGGGTGGTACGTCCGGAAGGCATATACTTTTCACTTGAGGAAATTTGACCACAGGGCCAGTTTTAGAAACTTTTTTTCGTTCGGAAATCATCATGTAGCTTAGTCAACCTCTTTTTTGAAATACCCCGAATCGTTTCACTGCGCGCTAAGTCGCTTATTATTGAATGTCTAATAGTATGTCCCAAAGGCATAAAAACAGGGATCGGCATTGCACTTAGTGCATTTGACCGATCCCCGTGAATATCTTGGTTTCTATTTTTGAGTGATAGACGTGCTGATATCGCAGCCATACAGCGTGAGTGCGGAAAGCGTATCCCAGTAACCAGAGTTTTCCAGCAGTTGTTCAAATTCAATCCATTCGGCGTAGTCGCTGGCGGATAGAATGGCGGAAAATGTACCGTCTTGATTCGAATCATACTGCGTGTAATCAATCTCAAATTCCGTTTGATTGGAACCAGCCATCGCGCTCAGCAGGCTGCGAGCCGTCTCGCCGCAACGGATAAGCCCGTATTCTCCGCTGTCATTCATGCGCACCAAATCGAACGCGTAGCATACCCCATCTACGGTAGCGCGGAACGCGCGAATGGTGTCCCAGCGCAAGTCGGCAGATGAGGTTACACGCGTGGTGCCCAGATACAGCATGATGTACGGCGTATCCGTATCCGTCAGAGTATTTGTACCCGTGGATGGAGATTTGAGATAAATGCTCGCATCCAGCGTACCGTATCCGCTTTTTTCTTGATGAAAAAAGTTGCCGATCAGCGCCCAAGCGTCGCCTCGGAACTGCAAAAGCGAGCTTCCTGCAAAGGAATCTGCGCCAATCTCCGCGCTTGCGCCAGCACACAGTGCGCAAAGCAGCGTTACAATTAGCATAATTACGATGGATTTTTTCATAAGTGTATCCTTTCCATATACACTCAGCTTCGAATGGGCGTGCCACAGAAATCACACTCCGTAGTGTGACCGGCGATCACTCGATTGATGCCGCCGCAGTTGGGGCAGGTGCAGGGGAGTAATTCCCCACGATCAACCAGCGGAGTCGACGCGTTTCGGTTTATGACTATACATTGTAGGTCGCGGTCGATATAGGCGTTGCGGAAGAAGTTTTTATTGATCATCCATTCAAGATTGGCGGTCACCGTCTGCACGGTGGCGTTGGTATGCCTTGCCAGATCTTCCAGCCGTCCGTCAGGATAATTGTTTAATATGGCGATATACTGTTTGAACAGCTCGCGCTTCTTTTGGCGGTTTGCCGCCGTATATAGCGCGTATATGCCGATGGGAAGGAATATAATCGCCCAGATCAATGCAATTGGATCAGAAGAGAATAAGCCTAGAAACAGGAAAATAATTCCCATGAATAGGCATACTGCTCCCACTATTTTTAAAACAACCTCGCCGAAATGGCTTCTGTTCATCGTCTGATTTGTGTTTGCCATTCGTATACACGCCTCCCTTATTCTTGTTTTGCACCGCATTTCGAGCAGTACGCGCTGTCCGCCGCGATTTGAGCGCCGCATTTCGGGCAGAATTTACGCGCTGGTTCGGCGTATGCATTGCTCATTTCTTTGGCAAGCTGTTTGCCCAGCTCCGCTCCGGCGAACATATTTGCCATATTTACGGCGGCTCCGGCAGTTTGACTCATTGTGCCGGAGTGGCTTGCGGCAGTTTTCAGCGCTTCCATGCGCTGCTGCTCCTGCCATGTGAAATTCAACTGATTTTGCCGGAAACGATCAACCAAAATCTGTTGGATTTGCTGAACCAGCGGGTCGTCCTGATCGATGCTGATACTGTTAATGAAAAAGCTCGTAAGCTTCAACCCGTATTCGGCGATCATGGGCGCGGATTGCTCCTCCACATACTGGGAAAGCTCGCTGATATAGGCGTTGATTTGTGTTACGCTTATTCCCCTGTGAACAATGTACCCCGCGATACAGTCCTGTACCTTGGATAAATACAATCCGCGAAAGTACTGCACCACATTCTCAGTAGAAAAGCCCTTCTGCGTGCCGACCAGCTTTTTCAGAAATGTGCGTGAATCGCTTACCTGTATGCCGAACTGTCCGTTGGCGCGTACGGGAATCATCACTCCAAACATTGGGTCCAATATCTGCATGGGCGCAGGAGTGCCCCATTTGATTGCTAGATTGACGAGCTTGTTGATGTACCATACCTCTGCGGAAAAGCGGGATTCTCCGCCGGAGGGCAGGTTGACGATGCGCTGCAGCAGCGGAATGTTTCTGGTTTCCAGAACGTGTGTGCCGCCGCCGAATACGTCGCATGGCACGCCGTCTTTAAACAAAACGGCTTCCTGCGAATCGTTAACCATTAGGCGCGTGGCTGTGGTCAGTGCCGTATTGGGGTGCTTCCACGCCAGCACGTTTGGGTTGCCGTCGAATTTAACGACGTTGATAATCGCCATAAGTAGATCTCCTTTGCCTGAAACGAGCGCGATCTTTGTTCTGACCGCATCGCCCGTTTTTTTCATATTATATCAAAGCGCGCGCGACATTTGGTGTCCTAACTGGAAGACTTTTTTGGCGCGACCTTCCATGGAATTGAAATCGAATACATTGTATGGTAAACTGGTCACAATCGAAAGGAGGACCGACCGTGGACGAGGAAAACAGGCGTCAATTGACCACAAGCAAGGTGCTTTCCCGCATTCGCGCGGCGGATTCTCCCAGCGAGGCGACGGCTTATCACGCGCTCAACGGAGAACCGATTTTGAAGGATGTGCTCTACCAAATCATGCAGAAAAACGGTTTCCAGCCCAAGGATATCATACTGGAAAGCGGCATTGAGCGCTCGTATTTCTACCATATATTGAGCGGCTATAAGCATCCCAGCAGGAACATGATGCTGCGCATCGGTCTTTGTGTGCACGCCGATTGTGCGGAAATGAACCGCCTTTTGCGGCTGGCGGGCGTATCGGGACTCTATCCCAAAATCAGGCGCGACGCGCTCCTTTTGTATGCGCTTCAAGAGCATTGGAGCATGGCGAGAACAAACACGCTCCTGATAGAGTCGGGGGAACCGCCTCTGTATCGCGAAGAAAAGCGCGGGTGAACGCATGGTGTCGCGCATGGAAGGCGCGCTCGAAGGGCTGCGCCACGATTATGAATTTATATCCACTCTGAAGGAAGACGACGATCGCGCTACGCTGTTATATGCGCGAAGAAGCGATCAAAGCCGCGTTATTGTGAAGATCGCCGGCGCGGAGCAGGAAATTCAGCTTTTGCTCAACGAGGAGCGGCTCCTAAGGCGCGTGAATCAGTATGCGTGCGAGCAGGCGTCGCTCTTTCCGCGCGTGCTCTACAGCGAAAATGCCGAAGAGTGTAGAATACTAGTGCTCTCTTATATTCCGGGGCAATCCATGCAGGATTATGTAGAATCCGAGCTTTCTTCCCCGGGCATTGATCGGACCATGGCGGTTCAATGCGTGCGCGCCGTGCTGGAGCAGCTCGCGTTTTTACATTCACTGGATCCGCCCATTATTCATCGCGATATTAAGCCGCAGAATGTGGTGTTGGACAATTCGGGACAGTTTCACCTGATTGATCTGGGCATATCCAGAACCGGAAGGGGAGGCAGGCAGCCCGATACGCTGGTAATGGGCACGAGTCTATTCGCGCCGCCGGAGCAATTTGGTTACCGCGGCACGGATGAACGCAGCGATATATATTCCGCAGGCGTTCTGCTGCGCTATTGTCTGACACAGGAGTGGGACGAACGCGCCGACGGCGAAATTGACGGAGACCTGCGGGCGGTGATTCACAAGGCAACGCAGTTCGATCCAGATCGTCGCTATCAAACCGCGAAGGAAATGCTAGGCGATTTGAAGGTCGAACCGAGCGCAGGTCAGTCGCGTGGGCGGCGCGCCCACTGGCGGAAACGTTTTTTAGCGTTCCTTTTTCTGCTTTTTGCGGTATTGCTGGCGCTCTTTCTCTGGAGCTTGGCAACGCGCGTGGATCGCAGTGAACAAACGTATACCTTCCATGAACCGCTCATTGAGCAGGCGGTGCGCCTTCAATTGAATCGCGCGGAAGGAGACCTCACGCTTGGCGATCTGACTCAAGTCGAGGCGCTGCACATTTTT
>JAFUAR010000234.1 GCA_017460585.1 Clostridia bacterium | reverse complement strand
CTTGGTGCAGGGCGCTTCTCCAATCAGCAGTCCGTTGGAATCGAAGCGCTTCAATATGGCGTTTAACGCGTCGATTTGCGCGTTGACCTCGTCGCTGGCGACGCCGTATTCGGAGTTGATCAACATGAGTTCCCACGTGTCGGATTTCAGCACCTCGCGAATGCGCGCGGGAATGAATTCCTCCGGTACGTCCGGTCCCAACGCCGCCTCCAAGCCGAGCACGTACTTCACGCCCTCCACCTGTTCCATTTCGGCGCACATATCGGAAACATCCTTCGCGGAGGTATCCGCGTGAATCAGTACCATATGGGTGGAAGCAATGTTGAATTCGTCCTTGAGCTTGGTGTTGGCAATGACGCTCGCCATATCCTCCGGCAGGCTGGAAAGCATATCGTAATATACCTCGCGGTTTGCCAGCGCGTTCGCCTGATAGGCTGGCACCAGAAGCAGTGCGAAGATAATTAAGAAGACGGGGAATACCTTCACCACGCCGCTTGCAAAGCCCTTCATATCGGGCAGCAAGGAACGATGCTTGGTCTTCTGCAGGGGCTTATCCAGTACCAATATCAGGGAAGGCAGCAGCGTTACGCAGCCGATGACGCCCAGCAGCACGCCCTTTGCCATCACCAGCCCCAAATCCTTGCCCAGCGTAAAGGTCATAAAGCACAGCGCCACAAAGCCCGCGACTGTGGTAATGGAGGAGCCCACCACGCTGGTGAGCGTTTCCTGAATCGCCTTTGCCATGGCGAGCCTGCGGTCTTCGGTTTGCGCGCGCTGCTCGTTGTAGCTGTGCCAAAGGAATATGGAGTAGTCCATGGTCACGGCGAGCTGGAGCACGGCGGAGAGCGCCTTGGTAATGTAGGAAATCTCTCCGAAGAAGTAGTTGGTACCCATATTGATCAATATGGCGATGCCAATAGAGGCGAGGAATACGAACGGCACCAGCCAGCCATCCAGAAAGATCACCATGGTGAGCGCCGCCAGCGCCACGGCGATGCCCACGTAAATGGGCTCCTCGCGCTCGCAAAGCTCCTGCAAATCGACCACGGTGGCGGACATACCGGAAATGAAGCACTGCTTTGCGGTGATGGAGCGAATATCGCGAATCGCCTGCATGGTGTGCTCATCAGAGGTGGAACCGTCGAAGAAGATCGCCATCATGGTGCTGTCGCCGCTGTTGAATCCGTCGTACAGGCGGCTGGGCAGGAACTCCATGGGAATGGAGAGATCGGCGAACGAATCATACCATATGACCGAAGCCACGTGGTCCACCTGCTCCACCTGCTCGCGCAGCGCGGCGACATCCTTCACGGGCATATTCTCTACTATGAGGAAGGAGAACGCGCCCTTGCCGAAGTCCTCCATCAATATATCCTGACCGATCATGGTATCGATATCGTTTGGCAGGTACATGAGCATATCGTAATTGACGCGGGTCATTACCATGCCAAATACGGAAAGTACCGCCAGCGCGATGGATACCGCTAGTATCACATAGCGACCTTTGACTACCGCTTTTCCAAAATGCATGAATTCTATTCCCCCTCGCTATCCGCTTCCATTCGCCGATTTGTAACCACCTTGACCGCCAGCAGCGCGACGCTCAGGTTCAGCAGTCCCTCGATCATGAGCGCGATGCCCAGCAGCGCCTGCAGCCCCTCCGCAGAATCCGCGGGGTGTACCACAAGTATGATTCCCGCAGCTCCGGCAAGCAGCGCCAGCGGTACAATTACCCACCAATGGCGCAGCCCAAAGCGGCGCGCGTCCAGCGCGGTCTGGACCTTGAGCAGTCCGTCGGCGAGCACCACCACGCCGGTGAGCACGCACAAAAACTGCGCTCGTACCGTGGGGCGCGCCAGCACGATGATGGACAGCGCAATGAGCATAATGCCAAACGCCAAATCAAACTGGAACGCCAGCCGGTACAGATCGCGCGAGAAATAGCCCAGCAGCTTGAACGCCCCGAAGGCGATCAGCAGTATACCCAATATCACGCCGATGATGGAAATGGACAGCGCGGGTATGGCGATGGCAATCGCCCCGACTGCGCACAGCAGCAGCGATATGATCACGGTGCCGTACTTGGCCGCCTTGACGCTCGGAATGGATGGCATGGTCAAGCCTCCCTCAAACTTTGAATTCGCCTAAAAACGCTTTTCTTTTTGCGCAGGGTCGATTATAGTCCACGTGAACGAACGGATGGAATGTGCATTTTTTGGAGTGTGCGCAAAATTCAGACAATCGGCGAAAAGTGCACAAAAAAAGAGCCTGAAGGCTCCGTTTTCACGTTTTTGGCGCGTTAAAATAGGGTTGCGTCTTGTAGACTTCGTTCAATCATTGCCTCCGCGCTGCCCTCCCGCAGCTCGCATAGGCGCAGAAACTTTTGCGTCATATCCGGCTTCATGCCGCTGTTCATCCAATCAATCACCAAACCAAAGCACTCGTACTGAAACGAGCGAATAATAATATCGCGGTCATCTGCAGCGATGCGCCTGCCGCTAAGCAGCGAATCGATGTACTTTGTGCATACGTGGGCGCATAGGTTCATGAGCGAGCGTTCGAGTATATCGCGGTCGGCGGAATGGAATATGTGCATGGTAATGCGTTTGTGCTGCAGGGAATAGCCTATGGCGATATCCATGCATTCGCGTACGGAGCCCACGGTTTCGTATTCCTGAATCATTCGATCGGCGTCCTCGCGGGCAATGGCGTTGATCAAATCGGGCAGGTCCTGAAAGTGATAATAAAACGTATTGCGGTTAATGCCGCAATCCTCCACAATATCCTTTACGGTGATTTTATTCACAGGGTGCTGTTCCAGCAAACGCACGCAGGAATCCATAATTGCCTTTCGAGTCAGCGAAGCCATACGGGTTTTCCTCCTTCCAGCGTTCGATGAACTATTTTCAACCATTTGCCCAAATTCATCCACCGCAGTTGTTGAAACAGCATATTTCTGTTGTGTTAACTATTGCCATGGCTGGGAAAATGGTTTATAATAGTACCGTTGTAAAGCAGCCGTAAAGGCTGCCTGCATAGCAAACGAAGGGAGAATTGTTTGTATGGATATTCAGAAGATTATTGAAGAAGTCGTAAGCAAGCTCAAGCTCGAGCCGGACACCATCAAGTCGTTCGCCACCGATCCGGTCGGTACGCTCAAGAAGGTGTTCAACATTGATCTGCCCGAGGAGCAGCTCAACGAGATCATCAAGGGCGTAAAGGACAAGGTCGATCTTACCAACCTCGATCTGGGCAGTCTGGGCGAGGAAGCCACCGGCATTCTGGGCAAGCTCAAGGGTCTGTTCGGCAAATAATGCCATAGCTTCATGCAAGCGTCTCCGGCGATCTATTCGCCGGAGCTGCCTCATATCATTGACAAAGCCTGCAACCGCATAAGAATCGCCGAAAATGACGATTCTATTGCTTCCTTGACTTGCAGGCTTTCTAAACGTTCTGCCAGTATGTTAATTTTGTCAACATACTGAAGCGTCTCCGGCGATGCGTTCGCCGGAGACGCTAATTTATCCTTCAATAAAGCGAACGATCTGCGCCAAGTCCGCGCCGCGGTCCTGATCCACAATCAGGCGTTTTTGGCTGGGGAGCGTTTCAAACCATTCCTCATAGAGCCCGCTTAGCCGGCGGGCATACGCCTCGCCCAGCGCGCCCTCGTAGTCCCGCCCGCGTTCGCGCAGGCGGCGGGTGAGCAGCGGCACCGAGCAGCGCAGGCAGATATAGCGGTCTACGGGCGGCATGAGCGCCTCAATACCGCGCGCCAGCTTTTCCAGCACGCCGTATTCCTCCGTAGTTAAATCGCCCTCCAGTAGCCGGTACTTCGCCAGCACCAAATTTTCAATCAGGCATCGATCATAAAAGAAGAATTCCTTCGAGCCGTCCACAGGCGGCATGGAGTCAAAGTACAGCGCCAAAAACGCGGTCTGGCTGTGAAACGACCAGCGGGCGGAATCGGCGTAGTAATCGCGGATAAAGGGGTTGTCCTGCGGGCGTTCCTCGCGCGCGACGGCGCGAGCGCCGTAGTGCTCGAGCAGGCGACCAAGCAGCGTGGTCTTGCCCGCGGCAACCGCGCCGCTAATGGATATAATCTGCACGGGTCTATTTCTCCAATTCGCTTTCTTCGTGTATTTTGCGCCTCGTCCACTCGTCTATGGCTTCTTTTAAGCGAACCAGCGTGGGGGAAAAGCGCGTTTCCTTGGTTCCGTAGGTCAATTGCAGGTCGTATTCCAGCGGAAGCCATGTGGCAATATCCGACTCGTTGTGGGCAATGACCGCCTCCAGCTTGTCGAGCGCCTTGTACAGCTTTGCCTCCGGCGTTTCCAGCGCCTCCATTTCACTCAGCAGCGCGCGCCAGTGCGCGCGGGTGGGTTCGGGAAAGGTCGCCACCCATTGCGCGTACAAGTCGTCTTCCACCGCGCCGTCCTGCTCGGTCTTCAAAAACGTGGGAATATCGCCGGTAAACGCCTCGCCCAGATCGTGAATTAGGCACATACGCACCACGCGGTTTATATCGATCTGCGCAAATTCGGGCTCGTCCGCGAGCAGCATCGCCATGAGAGAAACGCGCCAGCTGTGATCCGCCACCGACTCTCTGCGATCGCCTTCGGTAAAGCAATGGCGCGGCGTGGTCTTGAGCCGCGCCGCGGTGGATAATATCGAGAGCAACTGTTCCGGCTGCATGGGAAACCTCCTTTGGTTACCTGCGGGTCCTTTTGCGCTTCACGGCGCGCGTAAGGCAGTATATGCCAATCAGCACCCATGCGACAATCAGCGCGCCAAGCAGCGCGACCGCCGTGGAGGGCAGGGGACCCAGATCGCCGCCTCCAGCGCTCAGCGAACCCTGATCCGGCCGGTACAGGCTGGTGATATCGCCAAACAGGGCGTCGATATAGGCGTCGTCCACCGTCTTTTTGCGGCGCACCGCCTTGGTCACATCCTCGATCAATTGACCGGCGGCGTCGCGCAGCGAGGCGGAGCCGTTGAATACCGGCGTGACAAAGGTATCGTTTGAGTGGTTCAGCAAAAGCTGCGCCGCCTCCAGCTTCACGCTGTAGTGGGTGGAGCCGTCCTCGCCCGCGCGGGAGAGGTAATCGAGGTATTCCTCCGAGGTGCGCGCCTTCTCGGTGACGGGCACGTAGCCCTCGGTTTCGGAGTAGGCGATTTGCACATCGTTGGTCAGCAGGTACTGGGTGAACAGCCACGCGGCGAGCACCTCCTGCGGGTCCTCCTTGTTGAACACGCATATGGAGGGCCCCTGCGAGATCATTTGCGGGTGCTCGGGGTCGAACTGCGGAATGGTCATTACCGCCGTTTCAAAGTCCACAAACTGGTCGCGCGCAATGTCGGACATGGGCGCGCCGCTGCCCATCCAAGTGGCTCCGGCGGTGGAGTCCACGGCGAATATGCACTGCCCCGCGTTCAGGAAG
>JAFUAR010000233.1 GCA_017460585.1 Clostridia bacterium | reverse complement strand
GATCGTCATTTCCGGATTGCCAAAGTATTCTCCGGATATGGCGAACGATTACCTGTGGTATGCCAAAGAAGGACCTTTGCAGGACTTTGGTATTCGATATCCTGATACTGCCGTACGCGTCGGAGATCAGCAAATACTGGTAAACTACGTCATCGGTTACGTTCTCCCCTCCACCGGCGGCGTCGGCACAGTGCCATATCGCGTTGCGGGCGCATTGCTGGCAATTCTCTCGCTGTTGGCACTTATGGAGCGCAGGCGGCACAACCACTGAGCAGATCGGGTATTCTGGACACTGCCCGATTGAGCAACGGTCAGCTTCCAAATCGCCGTTTGGCACCGCTTCATCCGCAAGAACGCCGAAGCAGTGCTTTGGAAGCTGAACGGCATACAAAAAGACTTCGGGAAGCGCAAAGCGTTCCCAAAGCCTCCCCATAGCCGCGTTTCGCGGCTTTTTTTCGGTTGGTTAATCCGGTTCGCGGGCGGTCTTGCTGGCGTCGCCCAGCATCCCCAGCCTGTAGTGGAAGGGAATGCTCGATTCGGAGAATTGCTTGTAAAACAGCATTTGGATTCGCTCCATAACGATATCGCCCGTCTGGTAATTCACCGTGGGCAATAGAACCGCTACAATGCTCGGCGCGTAACGGGTAATGATATCGCCCTTGCGCAGGTGGGTGCGCAAAATCTCGAGCAATCCCTTCATCACCGCGTCCTGCGTGCCGCTGTCCATGCCGTCTTCCGCGTCGCCCACCATAATAATTCCCAGACACATGGTGGTGCCGAGGCGCTCCAGATTGCGAATTTGCAGGTTGTAGATTTCGCGAAACAGCGGGTCGTCGCATACGAACGCGCCCGATTCAGAGGCGCTTTCGTACAGCTCGTTGCGAATGGCGTCCAGATTGAACTTGAGCGTTTTGCGCATGGAGTTCAGCTGGCGGTAATAGTTTTGCAGTTCGGCGCTCGGTTCCGCCCCCAAATAGCGCTGGTTGATGCTGGAGGCGTGGCGGTACTGGCGCATGGCGTCGTTGGTACGGTTCAGGTTCACCATCGCCTTCATGAGCTCGATGTGCAGGCGGTCGTCAAACGCGTCGATTTCCAGCGCCGCGCGGCATACCGCGCTGATTTCGTTGTATTCTTCCTGGCGGGTCAGCAATTCAATGTAGGCGTATACCGCGGCGAGATATTGCGCGTGCAGCGCCTCTGAAAGCGCCGCCTCACCGTCCAATAGCCCCGTTTGGTATAAATCGCCCTGATACAGCTCGATGAGGCGCTGGCTCTGTGCGCGACGCGTATCGTCGTCTAAATCGCCGCTGAGGGATACGAGCAGCGCGTTCAGCTCGGAAATATCCGAGCGAATATATTCCGTTTCATTCCAGCGGTACGCTCCGCGTTCGGATATGATGCAGTCGCCCAGCCCTTCGCATATGCCGTTTAGCATGGTGCGCGTGCGGCTCACCAGCGTCTTGAGCGCGTTTTCGGGGTTGTTCACGGTGTAGTTCGTCCATAGCTGGCGTAAAATGCGCTGGTTGGGCACGGGCTTTCCGCCGTTGAGCAGCAGAAAAGCGACCAGCGCCGCGCCCTTGGGCGACTTCTGCACGGGGTTTTCCACCTGACGCTCGTCTACATAGATCAGGTAATTGCCCAGCATTTGTATGCGAACGGTTTGCATTGGCAGCACCTCTATCCTGTAAATATGAAACGGTTCGTGTTGCGTCGGTCGCTGAAACCGTCGCGCGGTTCGGGCGGTTTTGCAATCGGTTTTTCCGATCAATAGTATATCATATTGAAAATAACTTGTAAAATGGTAAAATGGGCGGAACCTCAATAAAATGAGATTCCGCCCATGTATGTCGATTTGAGGCTTACTCCCTCTTGGCGCGTTCCTCGCGCTCCTTGCGCTCGGCGGTGACCTCTTCCACGGTCTTCTCCCGCAGGCG
>JAFUAR010000232.1 GCA_017460585.1 Clostridia bacterium | reverse complement strand
GCAGCTGGTGGGAAACCGCCGTCTGGGTCACACCCAGAAGCTCCGCCATGTCGCGCACGCACAGCTCCGCCTCGAACAGCGCATAGAGGATTTTGACGCGGGTGGTGTCGCCGAACACCTTGAACAGCTCCGCCAGGTCGTACAGGCTCTCCTCATCGGGCATCTCCGTCAGCACCCTCTCGCGCAGCGCCTCGCTCTCTTTGGCGCTCTCAGCGGCGAACAACTGCTCAGGCATTCCGCTCACCTCTCATCACATGAACAATCTTTCATGTGTAATTATATTCAATCGTTCAAGCTTTGTCAATAGAGAATATATGTATACGCAGAATTTACAAAAACCGGAGCGAGGGCGCCTGCCCTCGCTCCGGTCCATCGTGCAGCGAGTTCGTTATTCCATTACGCGTATTACATGATAGCCTTGCTTTACGGCGTTCATAATCTTAGTGGGGCTGTTCGCGTCGCCCACGATGGAGAGATTGACGTGTTCCTCCAGCTGCGCAACGAGCGCATTATTGCTCTTAAAGCCCGCCGCGATAATCACGGTATCGGCAGGCACCAAACCCTGTTTGCCCTCCGCGTCCTCGTAGAGCACGCCTTCATCGGTAATCTCCGTCACGCGCACGCCGCATGCCTTGCCGATATTGCGTTCCGCCATCAAAGCGCGCAGCGCTTGATCGTTATTCTTGCAGTGATCGGCGATCACCAGTATATCCTTGAGCATTTCCACAATGGTAACGCTCTGCGCGCTCTCCGCCATGGCGCAGGCGCATTCGCAGCCCACCAAACCGCCACCGATAATGGCGACGCGCTCCCCTGCTCTCTTTCCCCCACTCAGGTAAGCCAACGAATCGCACGCCTTTTCAATGCCCTTGATGGGCGGCATAGCGCTATGCGCGCCGGTCGCCAAAACCACCTTATCCCACTGCTGCGCGAGCACATCCTCCGCCTGCACATCCTTATTGAGCGTAACCTGAACGCCAAGCTTCTTCATTTGGGTTTCCATATAGGTAATCAGCTTGCGCACATCGCCCTTGAAATCGGGTCCGCCGGCGGCCCACAAATTGCCGCCCACGCGATCGCTCTTCTCCCAGAGCTCCACTTTGAAACCGCGCTGCGCCGCCGTAATCGCCGCTTCCATGCCGCCGGGACCCGCGCCAATCACCAGCACGCGTCGCTTTTCCCCATTCGGCTTGGGCAGCGCAAAGGCGTCTTCCTCACAGACCAACGGGTTGACGGAGCAAACCGGATGCGTTCCGTTAAACGCGGAGTTCAGGCATTCGTTGCAGCCGATGCAGGGGCGAATATCCTCGTATCGCTTTTCCTGCATTTTACGGGGCCAATACGGATCGGCAATTTCCTGATGCCCGATTCCCAATATATCGACCACGCCGCTTTCCACCGCCGAAATCGCGTCCTCGGGCGCGTGCAGCTTTCCGTGCCCCATTACGGGAATATGCACCGCTTCTTTGACCTGCTTGAGCAGCTCCACGGCATAGGCGTGCTCCTGATACACGGTGGGAATCGCCTTGTACCATGCCTCGTATACGCCGCGATCCACGTGCAGCAAATCGACGCCCGCGGCTTCAAACCGCTTCGCCATTTCAACGCCCTCGTCAATGGTGCGCCAGCCTTCTATGCCCTGATCCACCGTGAACTTTACGGAAATGGGGAAACGCGGACCGGTATACTTGCGGATTGCCTGAATGCACTCAATGGGAAAGCGCATACGGTTTTCCAAGCTTCCGCCGTACT
>JAFUAR010000231.1 GCA_017460585.1 Clostridia bacterium | reverse complement strand
GCTTCTGCATTTGAATGCTGTTTGTCAAGGGCGGCGGCGTTCCA
Source organism: Clostridia bacterium (assembly GCA_017460585.1). Taxonomy (GTDB): domain Bacteria; phylum Bacillota; class Clostridia; order Christensenellales; family Aristaeellaceae; genus Faecivicinus. The sequence goes on along the minus strand of JAFUAR010000231.1, from coordinate 5,869 downwards.
ATAGAAAAATGTCCATTATTCTTGTTTACCCCCTTGACTTTTAATAGTTAGTCTCCTATACTATATTTTCACTGCCCATTTGGGCGGGAGTATTAATACTTGCGGGCGACCTTTTCATGCTCCAAATGGTTCTGCCACGCCTCGCGGTTCGCCTGCGTGCCGCCCACCTCTACGGAGCCTACGCGCCACCAGGAGCCGTAGCCGTCCGTCATGGACTTGGGCAGTACCTTCATATCGAACAGCACGGGCACGTCCTTCACGCTCTTGGAATCCTCAATCGCCTTTTCCAAATCCTCCAGCGTACGCACGGTATACGCCTTGGCGCCGTACGCGCGGGCGATGGCGGCGAAGTCCACGGAAATGAACGAGCCGTCCAGCTTACCGCTTTCCGCATTGCGGTAGCGCAGCTCCGTGCAGAGCGTGGCGTTGCCCTGACCCGTTTGCAGGTTGTTGATGCAGCCGAAGGAGGCGTTATCAAACAGGCAGATATTGATCTTCTTGTGCTCCTGCACCGCGGTGACCAGCTCGGAATGCAGCATAATGAAGCTGCCGTCGCCCACCATGGCGTAGACCTCGTGCGTATCTCCAATGGCGAGCTTTACGCCCAGCGCGCCGGAAATCTCATAGCCCATGCAGGAATAGCCGTATTCCATGTTGTAGGTATCTACGCTGTGCGCGCGCCACATACGCTGCATACAGCCCGGCAGGGAGCCCGCCGCCGCGATTACGGAGGCGTCCTTCGCAATCAGGCGATTGATCGCCGCCAGCGCGGTGGTCTGGGTGAGGCAGGCGTTTACATCCTTGGCGTAATCGAAGGCGGAGTGCGCGTTCGCGTCGTTGATCTCGGGCACGTAGTCCTCGCCGAACTCGATGTGGCTCAGGCGCTCGTACTCCTTGTTCCACTTCTCCACCGCGGCTTCAATCTCGCCGGAGTAGGCGGTATTGTAGCCCTCCAGCGCCTTCTGCAGCTTGGGCAGCGTGTCCTTCGCATCGGCGATTACGGGCGTGGCGTCCAGCTTGAAGCTCTGGAATTCGGATACGTTGATGTTGACGAACTTCGCGTCCTCGCGGAACAACCACTTGGAGCTGGTGGTAAAGTCGGTATAGCGGGTGCCTACGCCGATGATTACGTCGGCTTCCTTCGCCAAGTCGTTCGCCGCGGAGCAGCCCGTTACGCCAATGCCGCCCACGTTGAGCGGATGGTTCCAAACGATGGCGCTCTTGCCCGCCTGCGTTTCGCCAAAGGGAATGCCGTATGCCTCGGCGAAGGCGCGGAACGCCTCGTGCGCCTCGGAATAGCGCACGCCGCCGCCCAGAATCAGCATGGGCTTTTTCGCCTCGCGAATGACCTTTGCCGCCTGCGCAATGGCGATTTCGGTGGCGGGACGGCGCTCAATGCGCCACACGCGCTTTTTGAAGAAGGTTTCGGGGTAATCGTACGCCTCGCCCTCCACATCCTGCGGCATGGCGATGCAGACCGCGCCGGTATCCGCCGGATCGGTGAGCACGCGGAAGGCGCTCATCATGGCGCTCATGAGCTGCTCGGGGCGCACAATGCGGTCCCAATAGCGGCAAACGGGGCGGAACGCGTCGTTGGTGGAAAGGGAGAGGTCGGTCGGCTGCTCAATTTGCTGCAGCACCGGATCGGGCTGGCGGCAGGCGTACACATCGCCGGGCAGAATCAGTACCGGAATATTGTTGGCGGTGGCGGTGGCGGCGGCGGTGACCATGTTCGCCGCTCCCGGACCTACCGAGGAGGTGACCGCCATAATCTGCTTGCGCTTCATATGCTTGGCAAACGCCACGGCGGCGTGCGCCATGCCCTGCTCGTTCTTGCCCTGATAAATTTCAAGGCGCTGCGCCTCCTGCAGAAGTGCCTGACCCAGACCGACTACGTTGCCGTGCCCGGGCAGCATGAATATGCCGCGCACAAAGGGCTGCTCCACATCATCGTACGCCACGTACTGGTTTTCCAAAAAGCGAACCAGCGCCTGCGCCATAGTGAGTTTAACGGTATTCATTATTCACCCTCCAAATGGAAAATGTGTTCGTTCGCATCGGGCGCGAGCAGCCAAGTGTGCTCCTCGTCGTCAATGCGGGTCTTGCGCCACGGATCGCCCTCCAAATGGCGAATGCCCCACATATACACCATGGCGTAGCCCGGGGCGGCGACCTGCGAGTGGAAGCCGTGGTTGATGACCGACAGACCGTTGGTCATGGTTTTGTAAATGCCGCCGTTGGCAAAGCCCGCGCCGAAGCCCTGCGGGTGATCGAAGCGGTAGAAGTATACCTCCGGCTGCGGGTGATGGTGCGGCGGATAGCTGGACCACTTGCCCGGGAAGTTCATTACCTCGCCCAGTACCATGTTGGAATAGGGCGCGGATTCATAATCGAAGAAGGTTTGTATTTCGCGGCGCATACAGCCCATCAGCTCGCCGTTCGCGCCGGCGTGCTGCACCATAATGTCATTGGGCGTATACAGGCGGCTTTCAAACGCGCGGTCGTTGTCCGTAGACTGCACGTAGAGCTCCGCGTGGTTGAGCGCGCGCACCACTACCTTGGTGCCCTTGCACACGTGCAGGCACCACGCCGCGTAGTGGAACGTATCGGGGCGGTCCGCCGTTTCGGTCTTATCCTCGTATACGAATTCCACCTTGCCCACCAGCAGATCCAGCGCCACCTCAAGGGCGGGCTCGTCTACAGTGTACTCGTCGCCCTGCTCCAGAATGAGCAGACCTACGTTCATATTGGTTTCATGATCGTTTTCTCCGCGGGTGAGATACGGCGTATAGCCCCGCGAAACCTGCTTTTCAAAATACATGGCGTCCTCCGTTTGTTACAGACCTGTGTGTTCGCGAATATACTTGCGCGCCTTCATGGCGTACTCCAGCGGATTGGCGAGCGCGGGGTCCTGCTCCGCCTCCACCAGCAGCCAGCCCTCGTACTTCGCCTCGCTCAGCAGGCGGAAGATGGGGTCGAAATCCACGCAGCCGTCTCCGGGCACGGTGAACGCGCCGTTGCGCACCGCGCTTAGGAAGCTCCAGCCCTCGGGCTTGACCTTCTTTACGATGTCCGCGCGCATATCCTTCAAATGCACGTGACCTACGCGGTTTACGTACTTTTTCAGCACCGTGAGCGGATCCTCGCCCGCAAAGGTGAAATGACCCGTATCGTAGCACAGGAATACCAGTTCCGGATCGGTGCCCGCGAGCATACGGTCGGTCTCCGCCGCGGTCTGCACCACGGTGCCCATGTGGTGGTGGAAGCAGAGCTTAAAGCCGCGGTCCTTGGCGATTTTGCCCAAGCGGTTGAGTCCGGCAGTGAAAATATCCCACTCCTCGTCGTTCATTACGTGGCGCTTGTCCTCCAAAATGGGCGTTTCGGTCTGCCCCTGAATGGAGTAGCTCTGTTCGGACACATTAATGCGGTTGGCGCCCACGGCGGCGAGGAAATCGAGCTCCTTGGTAAAGTCGGCTTCCACCTGCTCGATAGGCTGGGTCAGTATGAACGAGGAGAACCAGCGCGAAGCAATGCGCATACCGCGCAGGTCGAGCTCGCGCTTGAGCTCTACGGGGTCGGACGGATACTTGTTGCCAATTTCACAGCCCGTGAAACCGGCCAGCGCCATTTCGCTGACGATCTGGCGGAAGGTATTCTCGCCGCCCAGCTCAGGCATATCGTCATTGCACCAGCCAATGGGCGCTATGCCAAGAAAGACCTTGCTGGAATCAAACATAAGAATCTCTCCTTTGGGTTATTCACCTGGGAAGAATACGCCGAACCCCTTTCATGCCTACTCACCCATAGTTCTTTGTATTATAGCATAACGGGCGCGTTCTTTCCACCCCAAAACGTGAAAAAAACAGTGATCGGCACAAAACGACATGCGGCGAATTTGTGAAATTCATGGTATAAATGCCAAAATTCGCGCTCCGGAAGCGACCGGAGCGCGAGGAGTGTGTCGGAATTAGTCCACAGTCGCCATCTTTCTGGCGCGCGCCTCAATTTTGCCGCGCATAACGTCAATCGTGACCGCCACAATAATCACCAGACCGATTACGATATACTGAATATCGTTGCCGGCGCTGAACAGGTTCAGACCGTTGCGGATGGTCGCGATCAGCAGCGCGCCAAGCAGCGTGCCCCAAATAGTGCCCTTGCCGCCGCGGAAGGATGCGCCGCCGATAATGCACGCCGCGATGGCGTCCGTATCAAAGATCGCTCAACGCCTTACGGGCGCCTTGCCCTCGCGCAGCACCGCCATGTAGATTGCCGCGCCGATTCCCGCGGTCGCCACGCCCAGTATGAGCAGGCTGTTTACGCCGATGGCGTCGATCATTTTGCCGCCCACCAGAGAGCTGATAATGTTGCCCGCGGTGAGCATCATGGTAAACCAAGCCTGCCCCTGCACCGCGTCCTCGGCGCCGACCTCGCCCTCCACAAAGTATACCGAGCACACCGCGATAAGTCCCCACGCGAACATTTGCGTAAACTGCACAATGTAGAACCCCGTCATATCCGTCACCAGCCAGCTGCCCAGCGCCTTCAGCAGGAAGAACACCGCCGATACGCGCAGCATGAGCGAAGCGCTGAAATGCTTCTTGAGCCGGTCGAACAAGAACATGGTGGGCATTTCAAACACGCACGCCAGCGCCGTGCACAGTCCCATTTCGCGCTCCGCGCCGCCCTTGCTCAGCACAATTTGGAAGGTGAAGGCGTTCAATATGGCGTGGCTGATGTAGAGCCCCAGCGCCCCCGCCAGCACCCACGCGTAGCGCGGATAGCGCCCAAGAAAACCCTTGCGCTCCGCGCGCTTGGGCGCGGACTCGGCGGCGCGTCCATCCGGCAGCGGATAGGTCGTGACCGCGCCGATGAGCCCCAGATAGATGCACAGCATCGCCGCCGGTATGAGCCGCGCGCCGAACACGGGCAGCAGCTGCCCCATCGCCAGCGAGGCGATGGAGTACATGAGCGAGCCCACACCGCGCGCAGTGCTAAAGCGCACGGCGTATCCCCGCGCCGCGCTCTGCACCCCCAGCGAGTTGACCAGCGGCGTGAGCACCCAAAGCAGCGTAAGACACACCCCGTAGGCGACGCAGGTGACCAAAATGTTTTGCCGGTAGAAGGCGGTCACCACCCCAGCCGCCGCCACGAACACGCCCAAAATGGCGATAATCAGCTTGCGCAGCGGCAGGCTGTCGGGACGGTCCGCGTAGGCGGCGACCAAGGGCTGCGCCACCGCGGCAATGATGCCCGCCACCGCCAGCAATATGCCGATCCACGTATTCGACAACCCCTGATCCAGCAGGTACACGCTGACGTACGCCGATACGGTCACGTAGTTCATCCAGTAGAGTCCCTGAATCGCGGAATAGCGACCCGTGAGGGATTGCTTCTCCCCCATCTGCACACACCTCTTTCGGCGCTTCCAACGCCCGTTCTCGCCAAATAGCATAATATTCGCCTGCCCGTTTGTCAAGGCGCGTTTTCGCTTTCGGCGTGCCCGCGGAGCAATCCATCTCCCGTACAGGCGGGGATGCGCCCGATGTCGATACCGCGTGGATTTCCCTGACTTCCCGTTCCGCGTCCTTCTTGTACGCCTTTGGGCTTGCTCGCGCCCTGCGCCACACACGCCTTGCGTCATCTCCGCCTGCCTTGCACGGATACGCCGCTTGGAGCCGCTCGAACGCCTCGTTGTGCTTCTCGATCTCGTCGTCAGCGCTGGCTTCGCGCTCCTTCTCACGCTCACTCGTCTCTCGCTTCGCGCTCTGCGTTTCTCTCTCCGCGGCTCCCTCGCGCGCGTCCTGCGCGGAGAGTGCGTCTTTCTCTTCTGGGGGGATTATAGGGGGATAGGGGTTACAGGGGAAAG
>JAFUAR010000230.1 GCA_017460585.1 Clostridia bacterium | reverse complement strand
TATCCTGCACATTCCTTGACTTGCCTCTGGCAAGAGGCTATAGAATCTGCAAGTGCATCTGACGAAAAATCATTCGCCAGCCGACCACTTCATTGAATTAATGCTTCCCTAATCTTCGTAAACAGATGTTCATCGGGAGACCAATTCGGTCTCCCGATGAATAAGCGCATTCGGAGGGGACAAGTTTGAATTTCACAGCACTCATCAACGCCATGCCGGGCGCGGTTGCTCAGGGATTGATCTGGGGCATTATGGCGATCGGCGTATTCATTACCTACAAGGTTCTCGATCTAGCGGATTTGACCGTAGACGGAACAATGGCCACAGGCGGAGCGGTTTGCATTATGCTAATGCTGAACGGCTGCAATCTGTGGCTTGCGCTGTTGTGCGCCATGATTGCCGGTATGCTGGCAGGCTTTATGACCGGTCTGTTTCATACGGCAATGGGTATTCCCGCCATTTTGGCAGGTATACTGACGCAGCTTTCGCTGTATTCCATTAATTTGGTCATTATGGGCAAGGCAAATCAGGGCATTAACGTGACCAAATACGCGCTCATCGTTTCCCAGAGGAGCGTGCGCGAGCTCTCTTTGCAAAACCCCATTATCATTACCGCCCTGTTTACGCTGGCGGTGATATTGGTGTTGTATTGGTTCTTCGGCACGGAGCTTGGCTGCTCGCTGCGCGCGACCGGCGCGAACGAAGCCATGTCTCGCGCGCAGGGAATCAACACCAATTTTTCCAAAATACTGGGCTTGATGATTTCCAACAGCATTGTCGCGCTTTCTTCCGCGATGCTTTCGCACTATCAGGGCTTTGTGGATGTCAACATGGGGCGCGGCGCTATTGTCATTGGTCTGGCGGCGGTCATCATTAGCGACGTGCTGTTCGGCAGACTGTTCCATAATTTCGCATTGAAGCTGTTCGCCGTGTCCATTGGATCGGTGATTTACTATATTGTGATTCAAATCGTACTGTGGCTGGGGCTCAATACGGATTTGCTCAAGCTGCTGTCCGCGCTCATTGTAGCGGTATTCCTCGCCATACCCTTCTGGCGGAGCAAGCTCATGTCCAAGGGTTCGCAGAGGGGAGGGAAACAGCGTGCTTGATTTGATCAATATTCAAAAAACGTTCAATCCCAAAACGGTCAACGAGAAGGTCGCGCTGGACGGCGTGAATCTTCACTTGAACGATGGCGACTTTGTGACTGTGATCGGCGGCAACGGCGCGGGTAAATCCACCACGCTGAACGCTATTGCGGGTGTATGGGCGGTCGATCAGGGACAGATCTTGATTGACGGAACGGACATTACCGGTCTTTCCGAGCATAAGCGCGCGCTGTGGCTAGGTCGCGTGTTTCAGGACCCGATGACCGGCACGGCGGCGACCATGCAGATTGAGGAAAACCTCGCGCTGGCGGCGCGCCGCGGACAGAAGCGCACGCTGAAGCGGGGCATTACCAGAGCGGAGCGCGACAATTACCGCGAAAGGCTTGCCACGCTCGGCTTGGGGCTGGAAAACCGCATGACCACGCGCGTGGGGCTGCTGTCCGGCGGACAGCGGCAGGCGCTCACCCTGCTTATGGCGACGCTCAAACAGCCGAAGCTGCTGCTCTTGGATGAGCATACGGCGGCGCTGGACCCGCGCACCGCGGCGAAGGTGATGGAGCTGTCCAACCGCATCATTTTGGAAAATCATTTGATGACGCTGATGGTTACGCACAATATGCGCGATGCGATTCAGTACGGCAATCGGCTCATTATGATGCACGAGGGCAAGGTGATACTGGATATCGGCGGCGAGGAAAAGAAAAAGCTCACCGTGGAAATGCTCATGAATCAGTTCTCCCGCGTGAGCGGCGAGGCGTTTGTGAACGATCGCGCGCTGCTTTCCTAAATAAAATATAAAACGGGCGTTCCGCGAATGGATTGCGGAACGCCCATTTTGCGTGTGTCAGCGCTTTCGCCGGTAGTAGATGGTGCACAGTATAATGCTGACCAGCGAGGCGAGCGGGGTTGCCAAACCAATGGCGAACAGCGTGGGGTGGAACACGCTCATGAGGTATGCCACGGGCATACGCACCAGCAGCGCGCCGACCAGCCCCTGCGCCATGACGAACATGGTGCTGCCGCAGCCGTTGAAATAACCGGTAAAGCAGAATAGCATACAGGTCATTAGGCAGTCAAACGAAAAGCCCTTTAGGTATTCGGCACTCGCGGCGATCACCGCGGGATCCTGAGTAAATATGGCGGAGAGCCCCGTACCGTTGAAAAAGCTCAGCAGGAACATGAATACGCCGACCGCCAGCGCGCAGCTCATGCCGGTAAACAGGGCGCGCTTGGCGCGCTCCGGCTTGCGCGCGCCGATATTTTGGGCGACGAATGCGCTCATGGACGAGCCGAAGGCGGAGGGAATGAGCAGTATAAAGCCGGTGACCTTTTGGGCAATGCCATAGCCCGCGGAGGTGACGACGCCCATGTTGTTGATAATGGCGTTGACCACTAGAAAGGATAGGTTGGTCAGCACATCCTGCAGCGCAATGGGCGAACCCAGACGCATGATCTGCGCAATATACGCGCCGTTGAAACGAATGCTGGATTTGCGGAAGCGGAAGGGTAAATCGGTTCGGGCGATGATGACCAGCGACAGCGCTACGCTCACCGCCTGCGCCAGCACCGTGGCGATTGCCGCGCCGGCCGCGCCCAAGTGGAACACCGCTACCAGCAACAGATCGCCCGCAATGTTGACCGCGCAGGCAATGGCGACGAACACCAGCGGCAGCGTGGAATTGCCGAGCCCGCGGAATATGCCGCTTAATACGTTGTACGCCACGATGAATATGGTGCCCCAAGCGCATATGGTTACATAGCGTATGGTGGAATCGTACGCTTCGGGAGGAACGCGCATGATCTGGGCGAAGGGATGCAGGAATATCAGCATGAGCGCCGTGAACAGCAGCGCCGCGGACGCGAACAGCGCAACGGACGCACCAATGATATCGCCCGCCTCCTGATAGTTCTTTTCGCCGATTTTACGCCCGATCAGCACCGTGGCGCCCATCGTCAAACCGAATATGATCATCATGGGCAGGTTCATCATGGTGCTGCCGGTGGATACGGCGGAAACGCTGCCGGGATCTCCGGCGAACTGTCCGACTACCAGCAGGTCTACCGCGCCGTACATAGCCTGCAGCAACAGCGCGAGTATGATGGGAAGCGTGAACCGCACCAGCGGCTTGAGAATGGGTCCTTCGGTAAATTGGTTCTTATTTTGCATAAAATGCTCCTTATATTGCAATGGTGCAAGCATAACATAGGCATATTAAAGAAATGCGAACGCTGCGCGGCGTGATGATTTAAGCTTGAGTTAAAGCGTGAAAGCGGCGCGAGCGCGAATTGACGGGCGGGATGAATTATGCTACACTTTGCCCATAGCTAGCTATAGCATTTGGAGGAAATGATGAGCGCTCAATTGACTACGATGCGCGATTTGGTGCGCGCCTTTACCCGGGCGATGAATCTAATTAGTCCGGAAATACAGAATCACCACGAAAAGGTATCCTATTTTGCGTACCGACTGTCGGAGGCGATGGGATGCTCCGAATCGGAGCGGCGGCTTACATTTTACGGCGCACTAATGCACGATGTGGGCTCGGTCATGACTGAAGGGTCGCTATCGCTCATGGATATTGAATCGCGCCCGAGCGAGCTCGCCCGAACCGGAGCGTTGCTATTGAGAATGTTTCCCTCCACCGCGTCACTTTCCGAAATTGTAGAGCGCAGCCAGTCGCCGTGGGAGAAGCTCAAGCGCTTGCCGGATCAGGTCAAAGCGCCGCGCCGCATCAGCCAAATGGTTCACCTTGCAGACACGGTATCGCTCCTGCTCAAGGAGGATGTATCGGTGCTCAATCAGGTGGGCGAAATTCGCGAATGCATTCATCGAATCGGGGAAAGGGAGTTCGATCCGGCGGTGCTTTCCGCTTTTGACGCGCTGTGTGAACGCGAGAGCGTGTGGCTGGATTTGTTGTACCGCCCGCAATTGTTTTTGGACGATATGCCGGACGACCGATCGGTGTCGGTGGACGAGACGATTCGCCTGACCGAGCTCATGTCTAGAATAATTGACTTTCGCAGCCCGTTTACGGCTATGCATTCCGCAGGAGTGGCGGTGACCGCCCAAACCCTCGCTGCGCTGGCGGGAATGTCGCAGGATGAATGCAAGCAAATGCGCATCGCCGGCAATCTGCACGATATCGGCAAGCTGAAAATTCCCAAATCGATACTAGAAAAGCCCGGCAAGCTCACGGATGAGGAATTCAACATTATGAAGGAGCACGCGTACTATACCTATATACTTCTTCGGGATGTACGCGGGTTCGATTGGATCGCCCAGTGGGCGGCGTTTCACCATGAAAAGCTCAACAATAAAGGCTATCCGTTTAAACTATCGGGCGATCAGATTCCGTTCGGTTCGCGCGTAATGGCGGTGGCGGACGTGTTCTCAGCCGTGGCGGAGGAACGCCCCTATCGGAAGGGTATGGAGAAGCAAAAGGTGATTGAGGTGCTGCGCTCGGACGCGGAAAGGGGCGCGCTGTCTAAGCCCATAGTGGAGCTGTTGATCGAGCACTATGATGAAATTGACGCGCTGCGCGACGCGGAATCGCGCGCGGCGAGCAAGCGCTATCAGGAGACGCTCAAGGCGAGCCAAGGCGATTAATGGAAATGCAAAACGGGGCATCGGAGGACTTGATTCCTTCGATGCCCCAAAATATTATTGTCCGCTCAGTTTGAGACGCAGCATATTGAGGGCGTGTCCGACCGCCAGCGTGCGAATATGGTCGCGACCGCCCGCGAAATGAAATTCCTTCGCGCTCGTGCCTTCCGCGCCGCTTACGGCGATATACACCGTGCCGACCGGCGTGCGCTCCGAACCGCCGTTCGGACCGGCCAGACCGGTTACGGATACCGACCAGTTTGCGCCGCTAATGCGCCGCGCGCCCTCCGCCATTTCTATGGCGCACTCCGCGCTGTAGCAGGTGTGAGCGCTCAAGGTGTGCAGGGATACGCCCAATATGCGCGTTTTAGCCTCATCGCTATAGGTCACGTAGCTTTCGCAAAGCGCGTCGCTTGCGCCGCTGTGATCGATGAGCGCGGCGGCGAGCCGACCGCCGGTGCAGCTTTCGGCAAAGCATACCGTTTCATGGCGCGATTTTAGTAGATCGAGCGCGGCTTTGGAAATACTGGCATCCATGCCGCTGCCGTAATAAAAGCTGCCCACGCGGCGCAATATTTCTTGCACAAGGGGCTCCATCATTTGCGCCGCTTCTTCTTTTGTGTTGGCGCGCGCGCTTACGCGGGCGAGCACCTCGCCGGGACCGCAGTACAGCGCGAGCGTTGGATTGTCGCTGTGAAACAGATCCTGCAATTGGGTTTCCAGCAGCGATTCGCCAATGCCGAATATGCGCAAAAAGCGCGATTCAATGTGTACGCCGCTGCGCTGAGAAAGCCATGGCGCGAGCTGCCTTTCGAACATATCCTTCATTTCAAAGGGCGGTCCCGGCAGTATCGCGGCGATTTTGCCGTCCTTTTCCACAATGCAGCCAGGCGCGGTACCGCAGGCGTTGGGCATAATGCGCGCTCCCGTGGGGAACAGCGCCTGCTTCAGGTTGTTATCCGTCATTGGGCGACCAATCTGTTCCAAATGCGCGCGCAGCGCGGCAAGGCTCGCCTCGTCCATTTCAAGCGGCAGGGAGAAGTATTCCGCGACCGTCTCCTTGGTTAAATCATCCTCGGTAGGTCCCAGACCGCCGGTGGTGATGACCAAATCGGCGCGGGAGAACGCCTCCGCCAGCGCCTCCTTTAGCCGACCTACGTTGTCGCCCACAGTGGTGTGGCGGTACAGCGTAACGCCGAGCTCCGAAAGGCGTTTGGATATATACTGTGCGTCCGTATTGGCAATCTGCCCCATGAGCAGCTCGGTGCCTACGGAAAGAATTTCAGCGATCATGGCAATACCTCCTGTGATTGAAGCTGTAGGGGATTCATTCTGAAATTGCCCCATTTGCGTACGCTCCAGCGAAATCCATCGTTCACGGCGGGGTCTTCCGATATGATGAACTTTCCCGCGTCCTCCACGGTATCGTAATAGCTGGATTTTCCCTGCGGCGTGAGCGCGAGCAGGCTGAGCTTCATGCCATACTCCCCGGGAGAAAGCCCGTCAAGCGGCATGGCGATGTCGATTTTGAACCGCTCGCCCGCGCGCACCTCAAAGGGCGGCGACTGCGTCATGGCGGCGGGGGAGGCGAGACTGCCAAACAGCGTGACCCGCAGCCGAAGCAGCGGTTCGGAAATGGTCGCCGTACCCTCCAGCGCAAAGCGCATAACGCCGTCCATTTCATATTCGATGGATTCGGTATTGGTGATGCGCATAGTGTGCATTCGAATCGCCTCTCCGCGGCGCTTCGGGCGGGGTAGGGCGTTCAAATCACGATCCAGATCCCGCGCGCCGGTGCCTCCGTACAGCTCGATGGCGCGATCGACTGTGCCGTCGCAGGTCAAGCGACCGGCGTCCAGAAATACGCCGCGATTGCACAGCTCCGCCACGGTGCGCAGATTGTGACTTACGTAGAGTACCGCGCGCCCCTCCTGCGCCACATCGCGCATTTTGCTCAGACATTTTTGCTGAAACGCGAGATCGCCCACGGCGAGCACCTCGTCGCAGATGAGAATATCCGGCGACAGGTTCGCGGCGACTGCAAACGCCAGCTTTACGTACATACCCGAGGAGTAGCGCTTGACCGGCGTGTCAATAAACGGCTCGATTTCGGAAAATTCGATAATGCGTTTCATGCGCGCGGCGGTTTCCGCGCGGCTCATGCCCAGTATCGCGCCGTTCAGGTAAATATTGTCGCGTCCGGTCAAATCCGGATGGAAGCCGGTGCCGATTTCGAGCAGGCTTGCCACCTTGCCGCGAATGCGTATTTCGCCCCGCGTGGGCAGCGTAATGCGGGAAATCAGCTTGAGCAGCGTAGATTTTCCCGCGCCGTTGCGCCCGACAATGGCGAGCGCGTCGCCGCGATTGACGTTAAGGCTCACGTCGCGCAGCGCCATGAGCGTTTCTCCGCGAATGCGGGCGGGATCCGCGCCAATTTTGGAATTGGGGTCTTCGAGCCCGCGCAAACGCGCAAACCAGCTCGCCACATCCGCTTGCAGCGTGCGACCGTTGAGCTGTCCCAAGCGGTATTCTTTGGAGACGTTGTCAATTTCAAGTACGCGATCTTCCATGCGATTACACCGTATCCATAAATGTCTTTTCAGTATGCGAAAACAGCATGACGCCCAAAAACAGCACCAGCAGCGTAAGACCTGCGGAAATACCCATATAGCGCGCCGATGCGCTGCCCGCGCCGAGCCACGCCGCGCGGAATAGATCGATAATGGGCGTAATGGGGTTGAGCTGGTAAAGACGCGCCCACTGCGGAAAGCGCTGCGAGACCATGGAGGAGGAGTAGGTGACGGGTGAAAAATACATCCACAAATGCGTGCCAAACCCTACCAGCATTGCCAAATCGCGGTAGCGGGTGGTGAGCGCGGATACGATAATGCCGAACCCCAGCCCCAACAGCGCCAGCTGAAGCAATAACAACGGAGTGAGGGTGATGAGCGCGCCGTTTGGCTTGACCGCCGTGCCGGGCTGCAGGGCATACACCGCGACCAAACCAACGAATACCGCGAACTGCACCAGAAAGTTGAGCAGCTGGCTGACGACGGTGGATATGGGCATACACAGCCGCGGGAAATAGACCTTTCCAAACAGATTCCGATTGCTGATAAACGTATTGGAAGTGGAGGTAAGGCAGCCGGAAAAGAACTGCCACAGTATGCTGCCCGCCATATAAAACAGAAATTTGGGCATACCGTCGGTGGGTAGACCCGCGATGGTGCCGAACACTACGGTGAATATGGTGGTGGTCAGCAGAGGCTGCAGCAGTACCCAAAGCGGACCCAATACGGTTTGCCGATAGATCAGCGTGAAGTAGCGCTTAACCAGCAGCCAAATGAGGTCTCGGTACTGGTAAACGCCTTTGATATCGATATCCAGCCATCGCCTGCGCGGGCGAATGACGATATCCCAATGTTTATCCTCGTGCATTTGGTTCCTCCGAGCGGGCGGATCAGGCATCCGAAGCGACCAGACAGATGATGTTGATCAGCAGCGCCGTGAGCGCTATGGTGACGGGGTCGGGCGCTATGGCATAGCCGCACAAGCGAATGCTGAGCAGGTAAAGCCCGATATCAATGGCGAAACCGGACAGCCCCAGCGTAATACAGCCGATTGGCGCGGAAAATAGGCGCAGCACGGGGCGCAGCAGCAAATGCGACGCCGCCAGCATGGCGCCCGCCTCGAGCCAAGGCTTGAGATACACTGACAGGGCGGTCTGGTCCAGACCATCGGGCAAAACCAGCGCGCCGGTCAATATGGCGCAGGTGGGTACGCCGAGCACACAGGTCAAAACCTTAATGAGCGGATGACTGCGACGGTGCATGAAACGCCTCCCCATAGGTTTGAAGCTCTGCGCTGAAGCGCTGCCAGATACCGGTATTTGGCGGAGGGACGAAGAAGCGAAGCGTCTCTTCGCGCGTAGGATGTTGAACGCTGAGATACGCAGCCCAAAGCGCGATCTGCTGCCCGGGACGACCGTGACCGTAGCGATTATCGCCCCAAAGCGGCAATCCCGCGTGCGCGTGCTGTACGCGAATTTGGTGGGATCGACCGGTATGCAGGCGTACCTCCGTGAGCGTGAGCTCCGCCTGACGGGCGACCGGACGCGTTTCAAGCAGCGCGCGCTTTGCGCCGATCGTATCGCTGGATACGACGCGCACCATGCCGGAGGCGTCCTTGCGCAGGGTATCCTCCAGACGGCACGGCTCAGACAGCGTTCCTTCCAGTACCGCCAGATAAACGCGCTCCTGCGCGTGTTCGGCGAAGGTTTTGGAAAGCCGCGACGCGGCTTTCGATGTGCGGGCAAACACCATCACACCGCCTACGGGGCGATCTAAACGGTGTACCAATCCCAGATAGACGTTGCCGGGCTTATGGTATTTTTCGCCAATGTACGCCTTGAGCAGGGTGAGCATATCCGCGTCACCGGAAATGTCCGCCTGTGTAGGCAGATTTGGCGGTTTTACCGCGATGAGCAGATGATTGTCCTCGTATAAAATGGGAATTTCCCACTTTCCAAACTGTGCGGGCATGGTCTCTCCCTATGGCGCTTCAAAACGAGCGCAGTGTAGTAACATTTATTATCATCTGTTTTACGGGTCTTGTCAAGCGAACGGCAAACAGGGTATAATGATGAAAATGTGAAATTTGAATGGGCGCATCTGAATAGGATGGATGAAGGGGGCGACATTCAATGAACCTACGCTCTCAAACGATGATTCGGGAACTGAGAAAGGGCGACTGCGCGGCGATTGCCGCGCAAGAACGCCTGCAGGGCTGGCACGCATCGGCGGAAAAGTACGAATGTCGCTTGGCGGACGCTGCGGCGGGGAAATGCGTGAGTCTTGTAGCGGAGCTGGATGGAGCGCCCGTGGGCTACGTTAATGTATATTGGGCGCCGGAGTACGGACCGTTTGCGGGCAAGGGCATTCCCGAAATTGTGGATTTTGGAGTGCTGGAGCGCTGCCGCAACCGCGGCATTGGAAGTATGCTGATGGATCACGCCGAGGAGCTGGCGGGGGAGCGATCAAGTACAATTTCACTGGCAGTGGGCATTCACAGCGGATACGGCGCGGCGCAGCGTTTGTACATACGCCGCGGCTATATTTTCGATGGAAGCGGCGCTTGGTACAAAGGGGAAATACTGCCCCCATATGCCCCATGCGTGAACGACGACGATTTGGTGCTTTATATGAGCAAAGCCATATTTTAAGCAATAGGAGTTAAATCCATGCCTGAATTTACCGTTGAACAGCGGCGCGCTATAGAGGAGCGCGGTTCAAATCTGCTTCTGAGCGCGGCGGCGGGGTCCGGCAAGACCACGGTGCTGGTGGAACGCGTGCTTTCGCGCATTGAGCGCGATCGGGCGTCGATAGACCGTATGCTGGTGGTCACGTTTACCCGCGCCGCCGCGCAGGATATGCGCGCCAAGCTCTCCGAACGTTTCACATGGCGCGCCTCGCAGCCGGACGCGCTGCCCATATATCGCGAGCAGCTCAACCGGCTGGAGCGGGCGAGCATTACCACTCTGCACGCCTTTTGCGCTGAATTTCTCAGGGCGCATTTCGAGGCGGCGGGCGTGGATCCCGCTTTTCAGGTGCTGGACGACGCCGTGCAGGAGCGGTTGCTTGAAGAGGCGCTGGACGAAGCGTTGGAGGAGGCGTATGCCGAGGCGGACGAGGCGATGCTTACGCTGGACGACGGACGAGGTCCCGCACAGGTGCGCGCGCTGTTGGAGCGCCTATGCCGGTTTTTGGAGGAGCGCCCCCAGCCAGAGCGGTGGCTGGAAGCGGCGACAGATATGGACCGAGTGGCGCTGTGGACGCGGGAACTCGTTTTCAGCGCGCGCCGTGTATTGGCGCAGGCGCGCCTGCTGCTGCGGCAGGCGACGGAGCTGGCGGGATGCACGCCTCAGTATCTGGAAGCTATGCGG
>JAFUAR010000229.1 GCA_017460585.1 Clostridia bacterium | reverse complement strand
GCTTCACAGTAAGTGGACGGGGGACATGGTCCCCCGCCACTGCCACCCCCTAACAGGTTTTGCTGAAATCGCTGCGCGATTTCCGGGCGCAAAACCTGCAAGGAAGCGGACACTTGGTCCGCGTCCTCGCGGCGTACACACCGCCGCTGCGGATTGAAAGTCGGGGATTGCGATCCCCGACACCCCATGGGTGAATGGTAACCATTTTCCGAACTCCAAACAGGAAAATATAAATAATGTTCGTAAGTTTTACAAGTGAAATCCATTAGCGATAACCTTTGCCTCTTATAATACATTTATTCTCCCATAGGGGAATATATGATAGGAGGCAAAACCATGAAGAAGCTTGTTTCTCTGTTGGTGGTTCTGACCATGGCGTTCATGTGCTGCGCCGCGTTCGCGGAAGGCGTGCCCGCCGATCAGATCAAGGTTGGCTACGTATTCGTAGGCGACGAGAACGAAGGCTATACCGCCGCGCACTATGAGGGCGCGAAGGCAATGATGGAAACGCTGGGTCTGAGCGAGGATCAGGTAGTCATTCGCTGGACCATTCCGGAAACCGAAGAGTGCTACGACGCGGCTGTGGACCTTGCGGACGCCGGCTGCAACATCGTATTCGCCAATTCCTTCGGTCATGAAAGCTACATGATTCAGGCTGCCGCCGAATATCCGGATGTGGAATTCGCCCACGCCACCGGCTTCCAGGCTGCTTCCAGCGGTCTGAGCAATATGCACAACTACTTCACCTCCGTATACGAGTCCCGCTTCGTATCCGGCGTTGTGGCGGGTCTCAAGCTGAACGAGATGATCGCCAACGGCGTTGTGACCGAAGACAATTGCAAGATCGGCTACGTAGGCGCGCATCCCTACGCCGAGGTCATCAGCGGTTATACCTCCTTCTTCCTGGGCGTTCGCTCCGTGTGCCCCTCCGCCACCATGGTAGTGAAGTACACCGGCAGCTGGGCCTCCTTCGATCTGGAAAAGGAAGCCGCCGAAGCGCTGATCGCTCAGGGTTGCGTACTCATCAGCCAGCACGCGGACACCACCGGCGCCCCCACTGCCTGTCAGGCTGCCGGCGTTCCCTGCGTAGGTTATAACGTGACCATGATTCCCGTCGCTCCCGATTGCGCGCTGACCTCCGCCAGCATCGATTGGGCGCCCTACTACACTTACGCCGTGAAGAGCGTGATCGACGGCGAGCCCATCGCGGTCGACTGGTGCCAGGGCTACGCGGAAGGCGCCACCAAGATCACCGAGCTGAACGAGAACGCCGTTGCCGAAGGCACCGCCGAGAAGGTTGCCGAGGTTGAGGAAGCCCTCAAGAGCGGCGAGCTGCACGTATTCGATACCGCCACCTTCACCGTGGGCGGCGAAACCCTCGAGGATCTGGTCGCCAACAACGCGGACTATGCCAGCTATGCCGACATGGTCTCTGACGGCTACTTCCACGAGTCCGAGCTGGGTTCCGCTCCGAGCTTCGCCTTCATCATTGACGGCGTGGAAGAGCTGGGCTAAGCTTCTCTGCAATATTAAAACGAGGTCGTTTCCAAAAGAACGACCTCGTTTTTTTACGCCAAATTACAGTATCAGGTATTCATACGGCGCGGCGTTTTCGCCAAGCCGCGAATGCAGCTCGTCGCGCCCGATCAATCGGAAGCCCTCGTAGCGGAATTTGGGGCTGGTCGCGCAGCTGACGAAGGTGTAGCCCTCCGCATCCAGATTTTCCGCCGCGAACCATACGCCCGCGGGCAGGGCGATCATCGCGCGCTGCCCCGCCTCTAAGTCGAACCCCAGCAGCATACTTTCCACATGACCCAATGCGTCTATGGCGGTCACGCGCATTCCGCAGCCCTCGTGGAAGTACCAAAGCTCCTCGCAATCGATCTGGTGCAGGTGCGATATTTCCCGCCCCTCCAGCAGAAAATAGATGCTGCCCGCCGCAAAGCGACCACCCTCCAAACGCGCATTGGCGGTATACGCCTCGGCAAACGCGCCGCCTTCGGGGTGCGGCTCCAGCCGGTACGCCCGCCGGAGCGCCTGCGCGCGGCTCACGGCTCCTCCTCGATCACGGCGCAGTCCGCCAGTATTTCCGGCTTATGGCGCATACTGTCCGCCTCGGTAATTTCGCGAATGACGCGGCAGGGGTTGCCCGCCGCAAACGAATTGGCGGGAATGGACTTGGTCACCACGCTGCCCGCGCCGATTACGCAATTGTCGCCGATGGTCACGCCCGGGCAGATCACCACATTCGCGCCCAGCCAGCAGTAGCTGCCGATGCTCACCGGCTTGGCGTAGCATAGGCGGCGAATCTCGCCGTCGGCGCAGCGCATTCTCAGCCGCTCGTCCGGCAGCATGGGGTGCACCGGCGTAACGATGGTGATGTTGGGTCCAAAATCGCAATGATCGCCGATGGCGACCTTCGCGTCGTCCTGCACGGTAAAATTGAAGTTGATGAAGCAGTGATGACCGATGGTGGTGTGCGTGCCGTAGTGGAACGTGATGGGACCCTGCAGGAAGGTCTTTTCGCCGATGCCGCCCAGCATTTCGCGCAGTATCGCTTCGCGCTCGGCGGTTTGGTCCTCATACAGGCGGTTGTAATCCTGATTGAGCTTGTGCGTTTTTCGCTTGATGGCGACTAGGTCGGGGTTGCCGGGACAAAACAGCAGCCCTTTTTCAATGCGTTCTTCCTCTCTCACGATCAATTGCCCCCTTATAGCTTCATTGCGGATTTTTGCCGAGGGTCTCTCCCTCGAGCAGCGTTACGGGAATGAGCGTGGTTTCCAGCGGCGCGGCGCCCGGGTGCTCCACCGCCTCGATGAGCCGAAGCGCCGCCTGTCTGCCCAGCTCCACGCTGTCCTGCCGTACGGTGGTCAGGTACGGGCGCAGCGTCTGCGTTAAGCGAATGCCGTCGAATCCGGCAAACGAGATATCGTCCGGCATGCGCAGCCCCAAGCTCATCGCCGCGGACTGCGCGCCGACATAGGAAATATCGTCCGGCAGCAGTATGCAGGTGGGGCGATCCGGCGCGGAGAGCAGCGCCCGCAGCTGCTCCATGACGAAGGCGCTGTCATCGTAGCGCGATTCCACGAGGCTACGCGAATCCAGCGGCAGACCGAGCGCGCGCATGGATTCGGCAAAGCTGCGCGTGCGAATTTCGGTAACCTCGGAATTGCGCTGCCCGTGCAGATAGACGATTCGGCGGTGCCCCAGCGCATAGGCGCGCTCCACCAGCAGGCGGATGCCCGCCGCGTTGTCCGAATACACGCTGGGCTGCCCCTCGAACCGGTGGTCTATGGACACGCAGGGAATGCCGCTGCCCGCCAGCATACGCACCTCCTCGGAATAGAAGTTGATGCACGCCATGCACACGCCGTCGACATTGCGATAGGTGCAGTGCTCCAAATAGGTCATTGCCGAAGCGCCGTTATTGTGGTTGATGAATGTAATATCGTAGCCACGCGCCTCCGCCTCCTGCTTAAAGGCGTTCAACACGGCTGCAAAGAAGGGGTGCGTCAAGCCGCTGTTGCTCTCATCTACAAACAATACCCCGATATTATACGAACGGTTGGTCTTGAGCGCGCGCGCCAGCGCGTTGGGGTGGTAGCCGATTTCCTGCGCCGCGCGGCGCACCTGATTGCGCGTTTCCTCGCTGATATCCGAATAGCCGTTAAATACCTTGCTGACCGTGGAAATGGACATACCGCACCGCTGCGCTACATCCTTAATGGTAACTGCCAAGGGCAAATCCCTCCATTGTAGAACTAAAACGTTTTCTGTTTGTGCTATAGCATAGCAGAAAAGCGGAGGAATTGCAAGAAAATTTGGGTGAACGCAACTCTCCCGCCGACGAAAGCGCTTCGTTCGGCGGGAGAGGCTTTATTGATAGCGGATGGACAATTTGCCCAATTCGACCAGCATGGGTTCAAATTTTTCGTTCTGATAGACGCCCTTTGGGTACCAAGCGCGCACCTGCAGCACCTGCAAATCGCTGGTGGGCGTAAACAGCATCGCGTTTTCCGCCAGACGGTTTTCGGCGTTGGCGTTGAGCAGGCGGTAATTCCCGTTGGGATCGCTGGTATCAATATAGCCCAGCTGCACGCCGGATATGGCGTAGGTCACGTCCTTTTCCAGCGTCAAAACGGTCTCCTTCAAATCGCTCACGGGAAGAATTTCCACGGGATTCAAGCCGAACACGCCGTTCTTCTCGGCGGTGCCGTTCAGGGTATAGGAGCCGTCCGGATTGAACGCGCACTGCAGCCCGTCAGTCACCGCGACAGGGTCCTGCTCCTCTCGCAAATTCAACGCCTTGGCGCCTTCCAGCGTAAATTGATTAAAGTCTGCATCAATCAGGCACACCATGGGCTCATAGACCGTATCGCCGGAGACGGAGGCGCCCTTATTCACCGCCACGCGCACCTGCTTGACCAGATAATCCGTTTCGGGGCACACGAAGCGCGCCGTGTTGGCGGAGGCGTTGGCTTCGCCGGTGGTGAGATAGTGGTAGGATTGGGGCGCATCGTCGCCAGTATTGTAGGCGAGCTGCACGCCGGATACGAGGTAGCACAAATCCTTATACATAATGAACTTGGTATCCGCCGCCATTAAATTGGCGGGCTCTATGAGCGTATTGGGCCAAAGCGGAAAGCGGACGCTCTTGAGCGCCTCGTCGCTGGAGAGCGTATAGCGCCCGTCCGCCTGCGGCACATAGCGCACGCCCTCCTCCTCGATGGGGGTCAACGCCTCGTTCCGCACCAAATTGCTGCCCACTCTCAGCCCGTTTACATACGTCCAGCCGTAGCGTTCAATCCCTGCCTGAAACGTCTTGGGCGGTTCGGGCGTAGGCGTGGGGGTGGGAACGGGAGTGGCTGTGGGGACGGGAGTTACGTAGTTGGAACCGCTGCCGGAAGATTTCTTCTTCTTTGGGGACTTACTAGGCTTAGGCGTAGCAGTGCCAGAAGAGGCGCTATGAATTGCTTCAACAATTGTGCTTTCGTCATAATTATTTTTTGATTGATTCAATTCGCTATTATCGCCAAATGACGTCCCCGTCAGCATCCATACCGCCACAATCAGCGCCAAAGCCGTCTTCCACTTGGTTTTCACGCTCTACGATCTCCCATCTTATCGCAATAATCGCGTCATTTTCGTATAGCACCATTATATCAAATGGTTCGCGCAATTTCAATGAAGAATTTCCCCCGCAAAGCCCAAAGGGATTACCATTCACCCATGGGGGTGTCGGGGGTCGCGACCCCCGACGATCAATCCGCAGCGGCGGCGTGTACGCCGCGAGGACGCGGACCAAGTGTCCGCTTCCTTGCAGCTTTTGCGCCCGGAAATCGCGTAGCGGTTTTAGCAAAACCTGAGGGGGTGGCAGTGGCGGGGGATGGAATCCCCCGTCCACAACCTGTGAAGCCGTAGGCGGAACAGTAACTCAAAAGGGCGGTTCCCCGCCTCTTACGGAGAACCGCCCCCACCGCTTCCCAAAGACTTACCGCACCAGCGCAAAGAAATCCGTGAGGTCGTCGGTATCGCACTCGCCCTTCGACATCCAGAAATCCGCCATATCTTGGCTGATGGCGTAGATGCTGCGCTCGGTCGCAGCGTCGTTCAGGGTTTCGTTTTCGGCGCGACCGAAGAACTCCAAGCCCTCCTTGTCGGCGGCGATATCCTCGGCGGATACCTCCTCGAAGCCGCTCGCCATCAGCGCGTAGGCTTCTTCCGGATTCTCGTTCATGAAGTCAATCGCCCGATACCAGCATGCCGCCACCGCTTCCACAATGTCGGGGTGCTGCTCGGCATACGCCGTATTCACTACCAGCGAATCCATAATGGTTTCGGGGTAGTCCGCGCTCGTCACCAACGCGTGCGCGCCCTCCACGCTTTCCAGCGCCTCGGAGAGCTCCG
>JAFUAR010000228.1 GCA_017460585.1 Clostridia bacterium | reverse complement strand
CTTCGCCTAGGGAATTGGCTCGATTACGGCTGGTGTTTGATGCGCTTGCGCCCCTGAAAGCGCCGGATCAGCACGCCCAGTATCCACGCCAGTATTTCGTCCGCGGGCGCTTCGCCTTAGCCGTGAAACGCCTTCCACAAGCGCAAGCGTACCGAAAAGAGCGATGCGCTTCACGCCGCCGCTGCGGATGGAACGTCTGGGGTTGCGCCTCGACATCCCATGGGTGAATGCTAACCCCTCCCGCGCAATGGCGGCGAGGAGCATACGCACGGCATTCCCCATGCAAATATAACAGAAACCTAATCAAAACAGGGGAATTCGGTTTATAATACCACAGTATAATACTGCCTGAATTCGTAAGCAAGTCAACGAAAAAGGAGGCGCAGTATGGAACAAACGGATATACGGGAAAGCTTGATCCACGATTCCCTGCACGCGCTGATACACGTTGCCCGAATGCATCACCGAAATATCGACCGCATCGGGCAGGAAGCGGACATGAATCGCAGCCCCTGTATGCTGCTGATGCAGCTCAACCGTTTCGGCGAATTGCCCTCGCAGCGGGAATTGGCGGATCACTTTGATATTAGCCCCGCCTGTATCGCCCGCAGCCTGAAATCGCTGGTATCCAGCGGATTCGTCGCCCGAAACGGCTCCAGCGAGGATATGCGCCGCAATCAGGTGCAGATTACGGAGAAGGGGCGCGCGCAGGCGCAAATTATACGCGAGTCGTTCCACGCGTTCGATCAAACCATATTCGACGGAATGACGAACGAGGAAATTGAAACGCTGCGCAATCTACTAAATAAAATAGAGCGAAACATACGCGCCGTCGAGGAAAAAAACGGCTGCGCGCACCACACGAAGGGAAGTGTTGAACCTTGAAGCGATGGTTGAAATACGCCGCGCCCTATAAGCTGTTTTTCATACTGGGTCCGCTGTGTATGATTATTGAAGTCATTGGCGAAATCCTTCTGCCCAAGCTGTACGCCAACATTGTGAACATCGGCATAGAAAACGGCGACGTGCGCTACATCGTGCTGACCTGCCTGCTGATGGTATTGACCGCGGTATTGATGATGTTTGGCGGCGTGGGCGGCGCTTGGTTCGCCTCGAAGGCGTCCGTCAATCTCGCCGCCGACCTGCGCAAGGATGTATACGGGCGCATTCAGCGCTTCTCTTTCGCCAACATCGATCACTTCTCCACCGGTTCTCTGGTCACGCGTTTGACCAATGACGTGACTCAAATTATGAACATGGTGAATATGCTCATGCGTATGTGCCTGCGCGCGCCCGCTATGCTGATTGGCGCGCTGATCATGGCGATCATTATGAATCCCAGCTTGGCGCAGGTGCTGGCGGTCACCATTCCCATACTGCTGGTGTTGACCGTAGTGGTCATTCGCATCGGTTTCCCGCGCTTCTCCGCCGTGCAGAGCAAGGTGGACGCGCTAAACAACAAGATTCAAGAAGATATTACCAATGAACGCGTCATCAAGAGCTTCGTGCGCGAGGATTACGAGCGGGAACGCTTCGCGAACGCCAACCACGATTTGCGCGAAACCGCCATGCGCGCCTTAAAGGTCATGATCGCGCTCATGCCCGCCATGATGCTGCTCATGAACTTCACCATTTTGGCGGTCACGTGGTTTGGCGGCAATCAGGTCATCGCGGGTAGTATGCAGGTGGGCGATTTAACCGCCTTCAATAACTACGTAACGCAGATCCTCATGTCGCTTATGATGCTCACCATGGTATTTATGAACTCTTCCCGTGCGCTCGCCTCCGCCCGCCGCATCTCCGAGGTGCTGGACGAGCCCATCGACTTGACCGACGAGCACGCCGCGCACAAAGAGCGCTCCGTGCAGCAGGGCGCCGTGGAATTCCGCAACGTATCGTTCCGTTATTACAAGAACAGCGAGGATAAGGTGCTGGACGGCATCAACCTGCGCATTGAGCCCGGGCAAACCGTCGGCATCGTGGGTTCGACCGGCAGCGGAAAGACTACTCTGGTCTCCATGATTCCCCGACTGTACGATACGGACGAGGGCGAGGTGCTGGTAGACGGCGTAAACGTGCGCGATTATGATCTAGTCAAGCTGCGCAACGGCGTAGGTATGGTGCTGCAAAAGAACGTGCTGTTCTCCGGAACCATTGCCGAAAACCTCCAGTGGGGCGATGAGGACGCGACCCAACAGGATATGACCGACGCCGCGCAGGCGGCGCAGGCGGACGGCTTCATACGTTCCTTCCCCGAAGGATATGAAACCTCGCTGGATCAAGGCGGTACGAACGTTTCCGGCGGACAGAAGCAGCGACTCTGCATTGCCCGCGCGCTGCTCAAGAAGCCGACCATACTGATACTGGACGACTCCACCTCCGCCGTGGATACCGCCACCGAGGCGCAAATTCGCAAGGCGTTCCACAACGAACTGAAGAATTCCACCAAGATCGTCATCGCCCAGCGCATCACCTCCGTAATGGATGCGGATCAGATCATCGTAATGGATGATGGACGCATCACCGGCATTGGCACGCACGACGAGCTGCTTCAGGGCAATAAGGAATATCAGGAAATCTACTATTCTCAGATGGAGCGAGAGGAGGCGAGCGCATAATGGCGGGCAGAAATTTGGAAAACCTGACCAAACGCTACGGCGGCATCGGCTCCGAATCCACGGTCATCAAACGCCGCCCCGGCCCCGGTGGCGGACCCAATCGTGGCTTTGCCACCGGAAAACCGAAGAATACCAGAAACGTAGTGCGCCGCCTGTTAACCTATATCGGTATGTTTTGGAAGCGCATTGTCGCGGCGCTGCTGTTCATGCTGGTGAGCACCGCGGCTTCGCTGGGCGGCTCCTATCTGCTGCGTCCCATCGTGAATCACATTGCGGACGCTTCCACTCCCGCGGGCGAACGCATCGACTATTTGGGTACGATGGCGCTGCTGCTTGGCGCGGTATATCTGGCGGGCGTGGTCGGCACCTACTTTCAGCACAGAATGATGATCACCGTTTCCCAAAGCGCCATCGAGCGCATTCGAAACGATCTGTTCTCCAAACTGCAATCGCTGCCCATTCGCTTTTTTGATAACGAGGCGACGGGCGAAATCATGTCGCGCTTTACCAACGATGTGGACAATATCGGCACCATGCTGGACAGCTCCATCACCTCGCTGGTTTCCGGCGTTATCACTCTGGTGATGACCCTTGCGCTCATGATTTATACCAACCCCATACTCGCCCTGATCACCGTACTGTTCCTGCCGGTATTCGCGCTGCTGGGCAACGGGCTTATGAAGCGCAGCCGCAAATACTACGTATCGCAGCAGGCGGCGCTCGGCGCGGTCAACGGCTATATTGAAGAAAACGTATCCGGTCAAAAGGTAGTCAAGGTATTTAACCATGAGGCGGTGTGTGAAAGCGAATTCGCCCTGCTCAACGACGACCTGCGCGGCAAACAGCAGCGCGCGCAGTTCTTTGGCGGAATTATGGGACCCATCATGGGCAACCTAAGTCAGGTAAGCTACTCGCTCACGGCGGGGATCGGCGGCGCGCTGTGCGCGCTGGGGCGCTTCGACGTAGGCGGTCTGGCGATATTCGTCAATTACTCGCGCCAGTTTTCCCGCCCCATCAGCGAATTGTCGCAGCAGATGAGCACCATTTTCGCCGCGCTCGCCGGCGCGGAGCGCGTGTTCACTATTATGGATCTGGATCCCGAAGCGCCGGATGCGGCGGATGCCAAGGCGCCCGATCCCCTGCTGGGGCACGTGGTATTGGAGGATGTTACCTTTGGCTACGTTCCTGAAAAGACCGTGCTCAAGCACATTTCGCTCTACGCACGCCCCGGGCAGAAGATCGCCTTCGTGGGTTCTACCGGCGCGGGCAAAACCACCATTACCAACCTGCTCAACCGATTTTACGATATTGATTCCGGCAGAATTACCATAGACGGCGTAGACATTATGAATATCCCCCGCGACGTACTGCGCAGCAACATCGCCATGGTATTGCAGGATACGCACCTGTTTACCGGAACCATTATGGAAAACATTCGCTACGGACGGCTCGACGCTACCGATGAAGAGGTGATTCAAGCGGCAAAAACGGCGAGCGCGCACAGCTTCATCAAGCGCCTGTCCAACGGCTACGATACCATGATCGAGGGCGACGGCGCGAACCTTTCGCAGGGACAGCGCCAGCTGCTCAACATCGCCCGCGCGGCGTTGAGCCACGCGCCCATACTCGTACTGGACGAGGCGACCAGCTCCGTCGATACGCGCACCGAGCGGTTAATTGAAAAGGGCATGGATCACCTGATGCAGAACCGCACCACGTTCGTCATTGCCCACCGCCTCTCCACCGTGCGCAACGCAAACGCGATCATGGTACTGGAAAACGGCGAAATCATTGAGCGCGGCGACCACGATGATCTGCTGGCAATGAAGGGACGCTATTATCAGCTCTATACCGGAATGTCGGAATTGACCTAAAAATCGTTTCCGCGGGGCGCATTGCGCCCCGCGTTTGTTTGTACTAACGCGGTTTTAAATACCATTTTTTCTTATTTTAATAACCTGATATCAACGTTTCTGTTCGCGCAAATACTCGACAAACGGCACGCGCGCATGGTATAATTTGATTGGATAAAGAATACCTTGGAGGATATAATCATGAGCGATTTCATTTTGATGACGGACTCCTCCTGCGATCTTCCGGATGCGCTCGCGAAGGAAATGCAGCTGGAGGTTCTTCCTCTTACCGTATACATTGGCGACGATTCCTACAAGAACTATCTCGATGGACGCGAAATCGCCTTTAAGGATTTCTATACGCGCTTACGCGCCAACAGCAACGTAAAGACCTCTGCGGTCAATCAGAGTCAGTTCATAGAGCTGCTGGATCCGTTGCTGCAGCAGGGCAAAGACGTGTTGTATCTGGGTTTTTCCTCCGGATTGAGCGGCACCTACTCAGCGGGCGCCTCCGCCTGCGAGGAGCTCGCCGCCAAATACCCCGAGCGTAAGGTTTTCGCCGTGGATACGCTGTGCGCATCCATGGGACAGGGGCTCATGGTTTGGCATTGCTGGAAGCAAAAGCAGGCGGGCAAGACCATTGAGGAAGTGCGCGACTTCGCCGAGGAAAACAAACTGCACCTGTGCCACTGGTTTACCGTGGATGATTTAATGTTCCTAAAGCGCGGCGGACGCGTCAGCGCCGCGACCGCCATCGTGGGCTCCATGCTCTCCATCAAGCCCGTAATGCACGTGGACGACGAAGGGCATTTGATCAAGGTCTCCACCGCGCGCGGGCGCAAAGCCTCTATTCGCGCATTGGTGGATGAAATGGAAAAAACCGCCATTGACGTAAAGAGCCAACACGTATTCATTTCGCACGGCGATTGTCAGGAAGACGTAGACTACCTCTCCGGTCTGCTGCGCGATCGTTTGGGGGTTCAGGAAATTACCTCCAGCTACGTAGGTCCCGTCATCGGCGCGCATTCCGGTCCCGGAACGCTCGCGCTGTTCTTCATGGGCACGGTACGATAATATTCAATGATGAATGGCTGTGAAAATGGGAACGTATCCCGATTTTCACAGCCAATTTATTTCTTTCTCGATCAGGCTTCCATGTCTCCCCTGCCCTCGTTCAGCGCATTTGCGCATTGGGCGTCGGGTATTTCGCTCCGACCGAATCCAGCCATTTTTGGAGCATGAGCTTTAATTGCTGCGCAAGCTCCGCTTTCTCCGTCGCCAAATTTCGCTGTTCGCTGATATCATTTTCCAAATCATACAGCTCCAAATGATGATCCTCGTAGAACTCAATCAGCTTCCACCTGCCCAGAATCACGGAGGAAGCGGGGCGTCCGCCTTGGTTGCCGTAATGCGGGTAGTGCCAATACAGCGCTCGTTCCGGTATGCTTTTCCCGCGCAATACGGGCATGAGACTTACGCCGTCGCAAGGCTGATCGCCTTTGGGCGCGATTCCCGCCGCTTCCAGAAAGGTTGGAAAGAAATCGGGCGTATGGACCGGTACCTCCGTGTGCGTACCGCAAGGAATCACGCCGGACCATACCGCAAACATGGGAACCCTTGTTCCGCCTTCATAAATCCATCCCTTGCCCTCGATCGCAGGCAAATTGCAGGTCGGACTTCCCTCCGCCGTTGAAAGCCCTCCGTTATCCGAAGTGAACACAATCAGGGTGTTTTCAAACCGTCCCGCCGCCTTCAGCGCCTCCACCAAACGACCTATGTTCTCATCCAGATTCAGTATCATCGCCGCATAGGCGCAATCGGATTGCAGGGTGCGGCGCATTACGCGATGGTTTCCATGCTCAACGGTAGGGTGTTTTTCTCCCGCCACAATGGCTTCCGCTCGATCCAGACCCAATCGGCGCGCCTTGCGTTCGAAATAGCGTATGTCCGCTTCCTTTGCCTGAATGGGCGTATGGACCACGTAATGCCAAAGGTCGAGATAAAACGGGCGCTCATCCGCCGATTGAATCAGGCGAATCGCCTCGTCGGTGAGCCGGTCCGTCAGGTACTCCCCTTCCGGTCCATCGGGCAAGGTTTCGATCCCCCAAGGGCTGAAATATCCCTTTTGCGGATGCCCCCACCAGCACCCGCCAATGTTCACATCATATCCGAATACTTCCGGATAATACTCCTCCGTTCCCAAATGCCACTTGCCCACGTGCCAAGTTTGATAGCCGTTTTCCCGCAATACGGCAGGGATGGTTACTGCATCGCGTGGAATATGGTGAAGGTAAG
>JAFUAR010000227.1 GCA_017460585.1 Clostridia bacterium | reverse complement strand
GGGAGAGTGCGCCCATGGCGCTGTTGGTCGACGAGCGCGTCGTCGCCGAAAAGCGGTGCTGGCTGGCGGTCTCGGCGGAGCGCGCGGCGCGGGGCTGGAGCGTGCGCTTTGCCGCCTTCAACGCCTTCGGCGCGCGCATTCCCCTAGCCAGCGTGCCCGAATGGGCGCGCTCCTGCCGCGATTTCACCATAGACCAAATGGACGCGCCGCTGTTTGCTTGGCTCAAGTGCCCGCGCGACAGCCGGCAGGACCCGCCCCTTTGGGGCGTGCCCATTACCTACGGCATAGAGCCGCTCATTGAGGAAATGCTGGAGCACTCCCGCATCTACCGCCGCGAATACCGTTTAACGCGCCCCATGCTTGGGCTGGACGCGACCCTCTGGCGCGACGCGGGTCGCCCGGGCGAGCGCATGGATATTCGCGGGCTGCGGCGTACCGTGCAGGATTCGGACGACCCCTTCATTCCGCTGGACGTGCCCAGCATTGACGGTAAGGGCGTGTGGCAGTACTACGCCCCTCCCATTCGCTGCGAGGCGATGGAGGCGCGCTGGCAATCGCTCTCGCGCCGCGTGGAACGCGCTTGCGGGCTCTCGCAGGGCATATTGACCGAGCGGCAGGCGGTATCCTACGCCAACCGCGACGAGGTGCGCGCCGCCATGTACGATACGTTTACCGTGGTCAAGTCCATTCGCCGCGGCTGGGAGGGCGCCGTGCAAACCCTCTGTACCGCCATGGACGCGCTCGCCGACCGCTTCCACATGGGCGAATACGGCTCTCGCGGCGCGGTAAAGGTCCGCTTCGACTGGGATATGAGCCTCATCGAGCGCACGCAGGAGACCTTCCAGCAGCTCTGCACGCTCGAGGAACGCGGCGGCATGGATATATCCGAGTTGCGCGCGTGGGTCATGGGAGAGTCCGCGCCCATTGCGCGCAGGGATGGTACGCGGGAGCAGGGTGCATAAGGTACACAAAAGCCGCCGAAGCATTGCGCATCGGCGGCTGAAATTTCCAGTTGATTCCATTATATCAATAGAGCGTAGCGTACTTCGAGGAGACCCAGCCGGTAATATCGCCCACGCTCACGCAATACCACACCACGCCGCGCTCATCGGTGGCGTAGCTGCCCAGATAGGTCGCCACGTCGCCCTTCTCGAGCGTGCCCAAATCGGCGTAGCTCAAGCCCGGACCCGAACGGATGTTGGTCTTCCCGCCGGTCGCCTCCACGGCGGTGCCGGTGAGCTTCGGGGCGGAGTCCTCGAACCGCTCGATCCCCTGCGACGAGACCAGCTCCACATACGCGGAGGACACCCAATAGCTGCCGAACGAATCGTACTCGATCTGGTACCAGAGCATCCCCTGCGCGTCGAAGGAGGAATTGCCGATATAGCGCGCCTGCGCGCCCTCCTCCAGCACGCCCACGGCTTCGTAGCCGATGCCCGGACCCGTGCGCACGTTCACGCGCGACAGGGCGCGCACCATGCTCTGTGTCGAGGGCGCGAGCGCATCGAACGCGCTCGACCAGTCGGAGGCGGTCGTCTCTTCATCCAAGCGGGACACGGTAGAGGACACCCAGCCGTAGCTTTCGCCATAGGCGACCTTATACCAGATCACGCCCCGCTCGTCCTGCGCGGATTCGTTTACGTACACCAGCGAGGTTTGATCGGGCGCGGTGCCGATGGTGGCATAGTCCAGCCCGGGTCCCGTGCGCACGTGCGCGTTTCCGGCGGTAATGACGTACGCCGCCGCCAGCGCGCGACCGCCTTGCAAAAGCGCCAGCACGGTCAAAAGCGACAATATGCGCCTCTTCATAGGATACCGTCACCTCGATTGGTCCAATTTTCGTTTAGACGCAAAGGACGCGCAAAAGGTTCCCCGTTCGTGCACCCGCTGGATTGAATGTATTTGTTACTGTTTCGCCTACGGCTTC
This sequence comes from Clostridia bacterium, assembly GCA_017460585.1. Taxonomy (GTDB): domain Bacteria; phylum Bacillota; class Clostridia; order Christensenellales; family Aristaeellaceae; genus Faecivicinus. Next base: position 9,426 of record JAFUAR010000227.1, on the reverse strand, counting down.
ACAGTAACGTGGACACGGAACACGTTCCCCGCCCCATGGGTGAATGGTAACGATCTATTTTGCCCATCCCATATAGTTTTTACCGGAATAGACTAGACGAAAGGACTAGATGGCGTTATTCTATAGGCGAAAATTCCATATGCTTCAAGTGCCCCCATTGGGGGAGAATAGGGAATCAGGTGCGAAGCCTGAGCGGTACCGCCGCTGTATGCGCATAGAACGGCTCCACGCAACGCCACTGGGAAATCCGGGAAGGCGGAGCCGCTCGCCAAACGCGCGAGCCAGAAGACCTGCTTGAGCATTTCCCCCGCGTCTGCGGTGTACGGACGGCGGGTGAACGCGCGCGTAAACACGGACGCGGCGGCGCTTTGCCGTCGCGTTTTTGCATTTTGGAATTTTTGGTTCTGCACCGCACCCATTTGGAATATTGGAGGGACAATCATGAGGAAGCATTTTACCCGTACGCTCGCGCTGCTGTTGGCGCTGATGATGGCGCTGACGATGGCGGCGGTATCGGCCGAGGAAGCCGAGCTGGTTGACGAGACCCCTGTCGCGGTAGAAGTGGAAGCCACCGAGGCGCCCGCCGCTGCCGAAGAACCCGCAGCCACCGAGGTACCGGACGAGCTGAACGGCACCACCGAACCCGTAGACAACGCCACCGACCTGCCCGACGGCGAATATGAGGCGGAGGACTTCACCTTTGCCGGCGGCAGCGGCAAGGCGAAGATCAGCTGCACGGGCGTCACCGTCGCCTCCGGCAAGGCGTACGCCACGCTGGTATTTGGCGGCAGCTACGTATACGTCAAGGCGAACGGCGAAACCTTCGAGCCCACCGCCGTAGAGGGCGGCAACGCTTATACCATTCCCGTAGCGCTGGGCAAGGAGAACGCCATTCTCGCCTGCACCACGGCAATGTCGCAGATGCACGAGGTCGCGTACACCATTCGCGTGAACGCGAAGGCGCCCGAAGCCACGCCCACCGCGGAGCCCACCGCCACGCCCGAGCCCACTCAGGAGCCCGAACCCACCGAGGCGCCCGCGCCCGTTTCCCTGAGCGACGGCAAGTACACCGTAGAGGTGGAATCCAACAACAAAATGTTCAAGGTCGTCGCCTGCACGCTGACGGTGAAGAACGGCGCGTACAGCGCGGTCATCGCCCTGAGCGGCACCGGCTACGATCAGCTGTTCGTGGGCACCGCCGAGGAAGCGGAAGCCGCCGAAAGCACCGTCGCCTACGAGCTGGACGACGAGGAGCGCTACACCTTCGCCATTCCCGTGGCGGCGCTGGACACCCCCATCGTCGTATCCGCTCACTCCGCCAAGAACGACAACTGGCTGGAGCGCGAGCTGACCTTCCAGAGCGCCACCGCGCAGAAGATCGAAGTGGTCGCGCCCACCAAGGTGGCGTTCGCCAACAAGACCGAAACCGTCAATCTGGGCGAAACGCTCAAGCTGAACGTAGTGTACACCCCCGCCAACGCCTCCGCCGAGCTCACTTGGAGCACCAGCAAGGCGAAGGTCGCGACCGTGGCAAACGGCGTGGTGACCCCCGTGGCCGAGGGCAAGGCGAAGATCACCGTAGTGACCGACAACAAGAAGAAGGCGAGCGTCACCGTGCAGGTCGTGGACCCCAACAAGGTCACCAAGATCGCCTTTGCCGATAAGACCCTGTCCATCGCCAAGGGCGCGGAGCCGGTGCAGCTGGTTCCCGTAATCACCCCCGCGGGCGCGAACGCTCCCCTCACCTGGAAGAGCTCCAAGACCGCCGTGGCAACCGTGGACGCCGAGGGCAAGGTGACCGCCGTAGCCGAGGGCAAGGCGAAGATCACCGTAACCGCCAAGAGCGGCAAGAAGGCGACCATCACCGTGCAGGTATTCGACCCGCTGAAGGTTACCGCCGTGAAGCTGGACAAGACCGGCACCCTCACCCTGAAGGTGGGCGAAACTGCCGCCGTGACTGCCACCGTGGAGCCCGCCACCGCGCAGGAGAGCGCCGTGCTCGCTTGGACCACCAGCAAGGCGAAGGTCGCGACCGTTGAAGACGGCGTTATCACCGCCGTGGCGACCGGCAGCGCCAAGATCACCGTAACCGCCAAGAGCGGCAAGAAGGCGACCATTAAGGTCAAGGTCACCAAGTAAAGCAGCGGCTGATACGCAAAAGGGGTACGATCCCGCGTTGGGATCGTACCCCATAATTTTTATTGAATTATACCCCGATTTCGCCCTCGACCTCCTTGAGCTCGATCTCGGGCAGATCGTCCAGCGTCTCCATGCCGAAGTGCTTTAGGAATGCGTCCGTGGTGCGGTACAGCGTGGGTCGCCCCAGCGTGTCGCGCTGCCCGCAGTCTTCAATAAAGCCCTTATCCAGCAGCGACTGCACGGAATAATCGCATTTGACGCCGCGAATCGCCTCGATATCGCCGCGCGTGCAGGGCTGGCGATAGGCGATGATGGACAGCGTTTCCAGCACCGCCTGCGAGAGTGGGCGCTTCTGCAGCGGCTGCAAAAACGCCTCCACCTGCGGCGCGAACGCCGGACGGATGGAGAGAAACACCGTCTCGCCGCTGCGGTTCAGCTGAATGCCCCGATTTTCCGCCAGCAGGTGGTCCGCCAGCGCGTCCAGCGCCTCCGCCAGCTCGGAGCGGGTCAGGTTCATGGCGTGCGCCAAATCCTCCACGCGCACGGGATCGCCGGAAACGAACAGTATCGCTTCCAACACGGCTTCCAGATTTTCCATAAATTGCTTCTCCAAAGTGGAATTGTACCCGAAAACAGGGCTTCCATGCAATATGGAAGCCCTGCGCCACATTGTTTAGAAAATTTTATTCGCTCTTGAGCGCCGCGTCAAACGCCACGTCCGAGGGCTCGAAGTTGATCTTATGCGTGAACTCGCAGGCTTCCTTCGCGCCGAACATACGCTCCATGCCGGAATCCTCCCACTCTACGCAGAGCGGTCCGTGGTAGCCCATTTGGTTGAGCTCGCGAATGATCGCGTCAAAATCCACGTCGCCATGACCCAGCGACACGAAGTTCCAGCCGCGGCGGGTATCGCCAAACTCGATGTGGCTGCCCAGCACGCCGGCGCGGTCGTCCTTGTTGATCTTTACGTCCTTCATGTGCACGTGGTACACGCGGTCGGCGAAATCGCGCAGGAAGATGGCGGGGTTCACGCCCTGCCACAGCAGATGGCTGGGGTCGAAGTTGATGCCCAGCGTGGGGCGGTAGTCCAGCTCCTCGAGCAGGCGCTTGGTGCTCCAGTAGTCGAAGGCGATCTCGGTGGGGTGCACCTCGAGCGCCAGCTTCACGCCGCACTCATCGTACACATCGAATATGGGGGTCCACAGCTCCTTGATCTTGCGGTAGCCCTCGTTCACCATTTCGGGCGTGGTCTGCGGGAAGGAATACCACATTGCCCAAATGGGAGAGCCCAAGAAGCAGGTCACGACCTTCACATCCAGCAGCTGCGCCGCCTTGGCGGTGGTCTTCATAAAGTCGATCGCCCATTCGCGAATCTTCTCCGGCTGACCGGAAATGGCGTTGGGGGCGAAGTTGTCGAGGCGGGGATCCCAGTTGTCGCCCACGCACTGACCGGCCAGATGCGCCGACAGCGCGCCAATCTGCATATCGTACTTGGCGAGGGTCGCCTTGAACTGCTCGCGATACGCCTCGTCGGAAACGATCTTATACACGTCCACATGGGACTGGGTGGCGATTTCAAAACCGTTGTAGCCAATTTCGTGCATCTTTTGGCACAGCTCCTCCAGCGGCAGGTCGCCAAACTGACCGGAACAAAGGTTGACGGGTCTCTTCATAAAGGGATTCCTCCTATCCTAAAATCATCTAATGATGTTTTACCTCGACCATGCGACCGGTCTTGGCGGATTCCTCCGCCGCGAAGACCACGCGCATCGCCTTGAGCGCCTGCTCGCCGTTCGCGGGCGAATACTTGCCCTCGGTAATTGCCGCCACAAAGGCGTCGACCACGCCCGTAGAGGTGCGCTTGCCCGCCTTCTGGTCGGCGTTGGTGGTAATCTGCTCCAAATCGTACTTCTGCGAGGTGCCGTCCTTACGCTCCACGATGAGCGAATAATTCGGGTCGTCGTAAATGCGAATCACGCCCTCGGTGCCGTAGATCTTGGTGGAATTATCCTCGTTCTCGCGGTAGAGCGTCCAGCTCACGTGCAGGTGACCAATCGCCCCGCTCTCGGTCTCGTAGAGGCACAGCGCGTTGTCGTCCACGGTGATGGGCGCGCCGTCGGGGTAGGTCTTGTCCATGGTCTTAATAATGGCGGATACCTTCACAATGTCCTCGCCCAGCAGGAACTGAATGAGGTCGGTCTTGTGAATGCCCAAATCCGCCAAAGCGCCCAGCGCGGCGCGCTTGCGATCGAAGAACCACGTGTTGCCCGTGCCCGTCCACACCTCGGGACCGGAGTGCGCGAACATGGTGTGGAACATGAGCGGCTTGCCGATTTCGCCCTCCTCAATCAGCTTCCGCGCGCGCACATGGGCGGGCGAGAATACCTGATTGTGCCCCAGCATGAGGTACTTGCCGTTGCGGCGGGCGGCTTCCACCATCGCCTCGCAGTCCGCCAGCGTGGTCGCCATGGGCTTTTCGCACAGCACGTGCTTGCCCGCGTCCAGCGCCTGTATGGTGGCGGCGGCGTGCGCGTTGTTCGCCGAGCAAATGCTCACCGCGTCCACATTGTCCAACAGCGCCTGTACGCTGGCGAACGCCTTCGCGTCGAACTGCTCCGCCAACGCGGCGGCGCGCTCGGGCACGAAGTCGTAAAAGCCCACCAGCTTGCAGGCGGGGTTTTCGGTATATTCCGGGGCGTGGCGCAGCTCGGCAATTTTGCCGCAGCCGATAATGCCAACTCTAAGCATATTTTTTCTCCTCCTAAAAAATGCATTCTTTTACTAATACTATTGTAACGTATTATGAAAAAAAGTCAATACCTTCGCGCGCTGGTGCGGCAACGTTCCGGTTTTCGATTTGAAGGTTGACATAGTCGACAGAGCAAACGAAAAAGCTTCGTTCCCCGATTTTGCATGGCGCTCTGAGGCAGCAAACAAAGAACCCGTCGTTTCCGGCGAGTTCTTTACGATTGCGGGCTGAATCGGTGGCTCCAAAGCGCGGCAAACGCTCCGGCGTGCGCTTGTTGTTCTACCCCAATATTCTCAAAAGCGCCATGTAGACCGCCGTGCCGCCGGCAATGCTCAAAAGCGTATTCTTCCTCCACAAATGCAGCGCCACCACCGCCGCCACGGCGACGAGCGAGGCGACCGCACCGCCGGAGCCGCCCGTAGGAACGCCCTTTAGGCAGTACACCACCAGCACGGCGATGATCGCCGGGGGCAGCTTCATCGCCAGCCTGCGCATGGCGGGCGGCATACCCTTCTTCCCGCCAAACAGCACAAACGGCGCCAAGCGCAATAAGAACGTGCACGCCGCGCAGATCAATACCGCCAGCGCCAGATAGCTCGTGGTCATGCGCGCGCCTCCTTTCCGGCATTCAGCAAATCCATGAGCAGCAGCGCGAACACCGTGACCGCCAGCGTGGGCAGCAGGAAGCGATCCGCGCCCAGCGCGATTAGGAACACCAGCCCTACGCACAGCCCCACCGCGGCGCACTGCCACGCGTCGCGCCCGCCGCCGCGAATCTGATCCACCAGTATCACCACGAACAGCGCCGTCATGGCAAAATCAATGCCCGTGGTATCCAGCGATATGGACGCGCCCAGTATGGTGCCCAATACGGAGCCCACCGTCCAGTAAATGTGGTGCATGAGCGATATCCAGAAATACACGATGTGGCGATCCTCGTTCGCCTCCGGATCGCCCGCGCAGGAGCAGAGCACGGAGTAGGTCTCGTCGGTCAGCGAATAGATCATATACGGGCGCAGCCGACCCATTTCGCGGTACGGCTCCACGAACGAAAGCCCGTAAAACAGGTGGCGGCTGTTCACCAGCAGCGTCATGATCGCCACGGTGGGCAGCGGCGTGACCGCGCCCAGCAGCGGAATGAGCGCAAACTCCATGCTTCCGGCGTAAATCACCGCGCTCATATACAGCGCCCAGACCCACGAAAGCCCCAGCTCGCTGTTGAGCAGTATGCCAAACGCCAACCCCAGAAACACGTAGCCCATCATTACGGGAATGGACTTTACAAACGCATAGCGAAACAGTCTGCCGCGGTTCATGCAATTCCCTCTTTCCTGTTATACGCCCAGCCGGTAGGTCGCGTCCTCGAACATGAGCCGGCTGAACGACACGATTACCAAATCCGGCTGAATTTCCTCAATCAGCTCCAGCCCCGTCTTTTCACAATAGCGCAAATCGGCGCTCACCACGTGGTTCACCGCCAGCGAGAGGAACGAGCAGATGGGCGCGGAGTAGCTGTCGCGCAGCACCAGCACGGTCATTTCCGCGCCGCCCTCGCCATCCAGCGTTTCGTACGCCTCGATCAGCCCGTAATCGGTATACGCCAATTCCTCGGTGAGCTTCTCGCGGCGCAGCACCGCCTCGGCAAAGGTCCCCTCCACATCCTCAATATCGCCCGTGCGGTGCTCCGAATGGCGCGCAATGTGCGTATCATACTTGGGCAGGAACACGGTAATATCGTCCATGGGGGCGTTGCGCTTGCCCACCAGCCGCCCAAAATCGCCAAAGAAGAATTCGGGGTAGGTTTCGGTATCGAACGCATCTAAAGACAAGCGGCTTAGATCGATGGTCGCGTCGGTGCGCGCCTGAATCTCCCGCGCGTAGCGCTCGGTCGCCAGCAGCGCCGCCAGCGTGGTCCAGTGCTTATCGGTCTTGAGCTCCAAATCGTCGCTGGTATAGCCCAGCCCCTCAAAGAACGTGCGGCTGTCCAGCGCGTCGATGCCCGCCCCGCGCACGATTTCCAGCACCTCGTCGGCGAGCTCATCGCTGGTATCGACCCCGCGATAGCCCTCCGGCAGCTGCTGCCCGCCGTTGAAAAAGCCGGGATGGATGTAGGAAAACAGAAGCGGCGTGCCCTGCGGCAGCGCGTCTCGCAGCGCCACAATGCCCTCCGCCTGCGCCCGCAGCGACTTGCGCTCCGTCAGGTAGTAGAGCTGTCCGTTCGGCAGGCGCAGCATCTGCTCCGCGCCCTCCACCACCATCTCGCGCCCCAGCGCGTATTGGAACGAGGCGTTGAGCACGTGCAGCTCGTCCTGATACGGCACGGCGCGCTCCAGCTGGTCCTGCAGCGAGAGTATGCGCGCCTGCGTCATAGAAAAGAAATCGGTCTGCGCCTCGTTCGCCAAATAGCGCTTCGCCTTGTGGAAGCGCACGGCGTTGAGCACGGCTTTGGGGTCCTTCGCCACGCCCTTGAAGCCGAAAAAGCCGATGGCGCACAGAAACAGCGCCGTCAGCGCGATGGTCGCGGCGCTTTGAACGCGACTGGGCTTTTCCAACCGCATAGCCATAACCCCCTCCCGCGCGAACGCTTTTCAGACTATTGTACGCGGCGTATATGGCTTTGTCAATCGCGCGCGCGGGAATCATTTGGGGAAAAAGAACGGCAAAAACGCAACGGGCGCCAATGATCGCTCATTGACGCCCGCAAAACCCTAATGATTCTTATTATACTTCTCTACGCCCTTCGAACGCGCGCAGCAGCGTGACCTCATCGGTATATTCCAGCTCGCCGCCTACCGGCACGCCGTGGGCGATGCGCGTCACCTTTACGCCCATGGGCTTAATCAGCCGCGCGATATACGAGGCGGTCGCCTCGCCCTCCACGTCCGGATTGGTCGCCAGCACCACCTCGCGCACCTCTCCGTCCGCCAAGCGGGCGAGCAGCTCGCGAATGCGGATATCGTCCGGACCCACGCCGTTCATGGGCGATATGACCCCGTGCAGCACGTGGTAGCGACCGTTGAAGTCGCGCATACGTTCCATAGCGCCCACATCGCGCGGATCGCGCACCACGCAGAGGATATCGCGCCTGCGGCTGTCGTCGGCGCAAATGGCGCAGGGGTCGGTATCGGTAAAATTGCCGCATATGGGGCAGGTATGAATTTGCTTCTTTCCATTAAATATGGCGACCGCGAGCTCCCGAACCTGCTCCTCCGGCAGCGAGACAATGTGGTACGCCAGCCGCTGCGCCGTCTTTCGCCCCACGCCCGGCAGCTTGGAAAGCTGATTGACCAAACGGGCGATTGCTTCTACTTCCGCCATGCGCGTTGAACCCTCCGAATGCGCCGCCGCGCGGCGATGGGAAACTCAAATTCGTTGAACCGGTGCAAGCCCTTAGAACAGACCCGGCATATTGATTCCGCCGGTCAGCTTGCCCATTTCGCGCTCCATGGTATCGGACGCGGTGCGCAAGCCCTCGTTGACCGCCGCCATTACCAGATCCTGCAGCATCTCCACATCGTCCGGATCGACCGCCTCGGGCTTGATCTCGATGGAGAGCAGCTCGCGCTTGCCGTTGACCTTCACGGTGACCATTCCGCCGCCCGCGCTCGCCTCGTATTCGCGCGCCTCCAGCTCCTCCTGCATCTTGCTCATTTGCTGCTGCAGCTTCTGCGCCTGACGCGCCAGCTGCTGCATATTGCCGCCGCCCATTCCGGGAAATCCGCCTCTTGCCATTGGTCAACCATCCTTCCTGCAGCCCGCGCCCATGGTAAATAGCGGGACCGCGCGTTTGCTTTTGTCAGACCCAACCATTATACATGAAAACCCCCGTTCCGTAAAGCACTTTGTGGTTAGGGAACGGGGAAAGCCGCGGCGCACGGCGCAATATTTTCTTTTTTAGTCATATTGTTTCTCAATGGTCTAAGGCTCTACAAATTGAGTAAATCAAATCCATGCTGAATTCCGCCATCTCCGCGTTTTGCGTCGATTTCCTGCGGCTTTTTCCACTCCGGATGGTCCCCGTAAAACTGATCTAGGAACGAACGAATATCGTTATCCTTTTTCCTACGCGCTTCAATCGCGCTCTGCTTATCGTTGAACGCGCCAAGATTGCGATTCTTCCCGCCAATGGAGATTTGCGCGACCCATTTCTTCGTCTTGGCGTCCTGATAGACTCCGTTGTAGCCGCTCTTGTTATACGCGGACAGGTGGGATTGGTAGTATTCCAGCTGTTTAACGGAGGTACCCTGCGTCAACCCCTGTGCCTCGCGAACGCGCTCCCGATTCAGGCAGCCGCAGCTTTGCGTTTTGCCAGTTTGCAAATTCGTTTGGCATACCTTCACCACATTGCCGCAATCGCAGCGGCAACGCCACATATGCCTGCCCTTTTCCTTGCCGGCGTATTGCTCTACCACTAGCCGACCAAACCGCTTTCCGATGTATTGCTTGAGCGGCGGTCTGGAAAGGCAGCCGCAGCTTTTCACATATCCGCCCACCAGCTGCTTTAATGAAACCACGGCTTCATTGCCGCAATCGCACCG
>JAFUAR010000226.1 GCA_017460585.1 Clostridia bacterium | reverse complement strand
TTTCGGGATCGCTGTATATACGCCCCGTAACATTGGAAAATACTTTTTCACATGGATAGATCTACCTGACATACAGGAGGAAATGCAAAATGGCAAAGGAACTCAGACAAATCGCGATTTATGGCAAAGGCGGCATTGGCAAATCGACCACAACCCAGAACCTCACGGCGGGGCTGCTGGAGCTTGGCAAGCACATTATGGTGGTGGGCTGCGACCCCAAGGCGGATTCCACTCGCCTGTTGCTGGGTACGCTTGCGCAGCGCACCGTGCTGGATACCATTCGAGAAATCGGCGACGACGTCGCGCTCGATAGCATTATGAAGAACGGCTTCAAGGGCGTAAAGTGCGTGGAGTCGGGCGGACCGGAGCCGGGCGTGGGCTGCGCCGGGCGCGGTATCATCACCTCGATCGGGCTGCTGGAGCAGCTGGGCGCGTATACGGATGATCTCGATTATGTGTTTTATGATGTGCTGGGCGACGTGGTCTGCGGCGGTTTCGCTATGCCCATGCGCGAAGGCAAGGCGCGCGAAATCTATATCGTCGCCTCAGGAGAGATGATGGCGCTGTATGCCGCAAATAATATCTCCAAGGGCATTGCCAAGTACGCCCGCAAGAGCGGAGTTCGTTTGGGCGGCATTATTTGCAATAGCCGCAATGTCGATCGAGAGATCGAGCTGCTCCGCGCTTTTGCCAAAGAGCTGAATACGCAGCTGATTTACTTCGTGCCGCGCGATAATGTGGTGCAGCGCGCCGAGATCAACCGCAAAACCGTGATCGAGTACGATCCGAATTGTCGTCAGGCAAACGAATACCGCGCGTTGGCGCAGGCGATCGACCAAAACACCACCTTTACCATTCCCACTCCCATGACGCAGGAGCGTCTGGAGGAGATATTGCTGGAGTTTGGTTTGATGGACGCCATCGAGGAAAAGAACTATTCAATATAAGCGCAGGAAACGTAAAAAAGCATAGCGCGAAAAGGGACTGCCAGATTATGGATTATAGGGCAGTCCCTTTCATGTAAAAAAAAGGGGAGCCGTCTCGTATGAGATTGCTCCCTCAATTGTGGATATACGTTTATTTGCCGCTTTCCAGCGCCTGCAGCGTGACATCCGCTGTGATAATTTCGTAACCGCTGCCGATTTGGGTCTGAGGCTCGGTTTCGGTATTGTCGTCCGCGCCGTTCTCGGAATCATCATCGGGGGCGTTGTAGCCGCCGTTGCGTCCGCCGTAGCCAAATCCATAGCCGAAGCCGTAACCGTAACCGTAACCATAGCGACCATTGCCGTTGTTCTGGTTCTGCTGCACCTGTATGCGGTTGTAGCGCACCACAGTGACGGAAACGGTATCGCCCGGTTCGTGCTGGTCCAGAATTTCAGTCAGATCCAGATAGCTCTTTATACGCACGCCGTCTACCTCGGTAATGTAGTCGTAGCGCTGTAAGCCCGCCTGATCCGCCGCGCTGCCCGCGTTGATGCCGTAGATCATTACGCTCTCCGGCGGCGTGCTGGTCAACGGCTCGTCGGGACCTTCGGTATCTACCACCGTAATGCCCAGCCCGGGGCGGGTCACTACGCCGTTCTCAATCAGCTCGTCGGCGATTCTGGAAACGATGTCCACCGGAATGGCGAAGCCCAAGCCTTCATATGAAGCGCCAGAGAACGCGCTGCCGGAGTATTTCAGCGTATTGATGCCGATGAGCTGTCCTTGACTGTTAAACAATCCGCCGCCGGAGTTGCCGGAGTTAATGGCCGCGTCATGCTGAATGTAGCTGATTCTGCGGCTGGTATTATCGGAAGTAACGCTGGTACGTTCCAGCGCGGAAATAATTCCCATGGTCACGGTATTGGCGAGCACCTCTCCGCCGGGGTTACCGATGGCAATCACGGTTGAGCCCACCTGTAAGCCGTCGGAAGCGCCTACTTCCGCGGGAATGAGCTGCTTTGCGTCGTCAGCGTCCTGCACCTGCAGTACAGCCAGATCGGTGGCGGAATCCGTGCCAACAATCTTTGCGTCTACCTTTTCACCCGAAGGAAGCAATACCTGATAGGCGTCGCCGTCTTCTACTACGTGATAGTTGGTCAGTATGTAGCCGCCTGCGGCGATGACTACGCCCGACCCTTGCGCGACCGGCTGATTGCTTACGCCGGAGGAGCGGCTCCACGTTTGCGCGCTGGTAATGATGCCTACGACTGAGTTGGCGTTCTTTTGGGCAACGGCAATGGCGGGGCTGGTGTCCGCAACCGGTTCGACAATTGCAGCCTGCGCGGTTGTCGATGCCTCTGCCAGCACGGAAGCGCTGTTTAGCGCCGCGCCTCCGGTCAGTAATACTGCGCCGGTCAGCATAAGTGAGAGCAGAGTGGTCATGCCCCTGCGAGAGTTGTTTTCGTTGCGATTATGTTTCATTGCGCACCATCCTTTCAAAGGTTATGCCGCGTTGCGGCGTGTTCGTAAGTTTGCTCGGGAGAATTTCCCTCTCTCGATGCTGTTATTATAGTGCGCGGTGTTGAACCGCGTGTGTCCGATTTGTGAACAAACGCGGAAAGTATGTGAATGAAACGCACCTTTGGGGAGAGACGAGCTCTCCCCGCTACCAGCGTCCCGCGCCCGGACCGTGCATACCGCCCATGGGACGCGGACCTCCGCCCATGGGTCCGCGATACGGCGGACGCATATGGGGCGCCATGCCGCCGTAGCCCCAAAAGCCGCCCCACGGGCGATAGAACATTCTGCGGGGCATGAACAGCGAACGAACCAGCCAAATGATCAAGATAATGCTCAGCATTGCTATCCCTCCTCAATATCCTTTGTCCGTTGACCCTACAACATTTGCCGCAAGCGGTACAGTATTGTCTCAACCTGACGGATCGCGTTGTCAATTTGTGAACGCGTCTCATTAATGTGCCTTTGTACCATGAAGTCCGCCAAAAAACCATCTAGGAAGAAATCTGCGAATGTGAGAAAACCGTCGATTTCCACCGAAGGCAGCGCCACATCCTGCAGCTCTCTGCCGAAGCTTTGCAGCTCCCATTGCGCTTTTTCCATGCACCTTCGCGCGTCGTCCAGCTTCGAATGCTTAATGGCGCTGGAAATCATTCCGCCGCCCAGCATATCGAATATTCCCCAATTCCGTGCGCTGTCCAATTTGCTCTGCGCTTCCCGTAAACTGTTGAGCGCGCGAACGCCCGCCTCTACCGCTTCCATAATTTCCTTCCGATCCATTCCATTCATTGAAATCGCCTCCTTACGAGTCGCGATAAAAAAAGACTTATATCGCGACCATTGTCACAATATAAGTCTTGCCGTTTCATTTGAACCGGGCATTACAAGAATACCGGCTGACGATTGCAAATCCATCCTGTGCGGATGTTCGGCTACTCCCTCGTATTGGGTGACAATTATTATAGTCATTTTCAAATGGTTGTCAACAGCGAAATATGACAAACTCAAGAATAAATTATTAAATTGATTTCACACACAAATCGATCGAATTCGTGTATAATGGTCTGCAGATTATGAGAAGGGAGGCGGAGCATTCATGCTGCATACGCATGAGTACCCTATATTGGAGTTTGACGACGCGCCGGTCGCCAAGCTGAACCCAGAAGTATTTGCCGGCGAAAAGCTGTCGGCGCATAAGCTGGTAATTACCTTTTTTCCGGAGGTAATCGATGCGCTTAAGGCATCCGGCGAAATCGAGCTGGAACGCGTGATTTCGGGCGAAAATCCCGTATATCTGTATCATTTTGCAGATCGTAAGGATATACTGATTACGTTGGGGTATATCGGCGCCGCGGCGTGCGGCGGGAACCTAGACCTGTTTCACGCCATGGGTGTAAACAAAGTGATGTTCTGCGGCGGCGGAGGCGTGCTGGATGGGACCATTCAGGTGGGACAGCTGCTGGTGGTGGATGGCGCAATTCGCGATGAAGGCTTTTCCTATCACTACGTCGCGCCTTCGCGCGTCATTTATACCGATACGGCGGTCACAGAAAGAATCGTTCGCTATTTGGAGGCGCAAGACATTTCGCATCTGCGCGGGTTGGTTTGGACTACGGACGCCATTTTTCGGGAAACCGAGGCAAAAATCGAAAGACGTAGAGCGGAGGGCGCGCGCATTGTGGAAATGGAGCAGGCGGGCTGTATTGCGGTTGCCCAAGCGAGGGGCTTCGATTATGGCGCGTTGATCTATGGGGGCGATGATGTTTCTCAGTCGGAATGGTCCGAGCGAGGCTGGCGCAGCAGAAAGGGCATTCGCCACGATTTGGTCATGCTTTGCAAGCGCCTGCTGGATGAAATATAATTCCGAACGCAATCGAGATGTCAACGTCCGCCAATTCGTTTTTCAGCGCGTCTGACGACGTTTTTTTGCCGGAAGCCTCTTAATCATACTGAATCCAAATCGTCATATTCGTCTAATTTGATGGCTACCCAGCCATTTACGTATCGAATCATCTTCCCATATAGAAAAGCCCGCGCTCGATTTTGTTTCGAACGCGGGCTTTCGCTCACTGCTGTTTTGCTTCGCGATATTTTTGCTCCATGCTGATCGCGGCGTGCGGACAGCTGATTTCGCTCAGCCGTTGTACGGGCACCGCCCAGCGCACGGCGTTTTTCAATATCTGGCGTACATTGGGGTTGTAGTAGCTGCGCTGGGTTTCATGACCGGGCTGGAAGTAGAATATTTTGCCGTAGCCGCGCGTCCAAGTGCAGCCGGAGCGGAACACCTCGCCGCCCTGATACCAGCTGATGAATATAAGGTCGTCCGGCTTGGGAATATCGAAGAATTCGCAGTACATCTCCTCTTCGTCCAAATCGAAGCTCTCCGGAATGCCCTGAGCGATGGGGTGGGTGGGGCAGCAGCACCAAACGCGCGCGCGGTCGTCCTCGCGCCACTTGAGCGCGCCGGAGGTGCCCAGTACCATTTGCAGGGGTTTGCACTGGTGCGCGGAATGCAGCGCGATAAAGCCCATACCTTTGAGCACGGCGTCCTTTACGCGCTGGGCAATCTCATCGGGTACGCGGTCGTGCGCAATATGCGCCCACCATACCAGTACGTCCGTGTCGTCCAGTACCTCTTGCGTCAAACCGCATTCGGGCATATCCAGTGTGACGGTACGCACGCAAATATCTTCCTCTTCTTCAAACAGCGCCTTGAGTGTGTTGTGAATGCCATTCGGGTGGACTACTTTGATTTCACGCTCGGATTTTTCCAGAAACTCTTTAAAGAACTGCGCTTCCGGCATCGATTCGTCATATTGAAAGTATTTCAGACCGTTTTCCTGCACATTTTCATTCCATACCGTTACCTTGATCATTGCGTTGCCTCCCTTAGCTTTAATGGTTGATTTATACGCGGCGATGCACCGCGTTCTAACCTTATTTGGATATCTGCACGCCGCTTCTGCTCGAATCCGTCAGCCGCAGCCCTACAATTTCCTGTCCCGCAAACGAACCAAGATGCATTAGTCGATTCTCATTGGGCAGATATTGGTAAAACGCGTTGGTCTCCCATGCGTCAATATATACCGTGACCTGTGCAAACCAGCATCCTTCGCATTCTATCAGCTTTGCGCGCCGCACGGCGCTGTTCATTCCTTCAACCAGTCGCAGTATGGCAAGCGCTTCTCCTTCCGCGAATACGGCTTCGCCTTGCGAAATCAGCGTTTCGTCCACAAGGTGGTTGTTCGCCTGCTGATCGATCATTTCCGTTTTAAATGCGCCTTCCCGCGTTTCCCAAACCTCTATGGGCGCGCTTTCAAAGGGATCTATGGCTTTGGTATATTCGGAATACGCTACCGCCATATAGCGGCGGGTATCGCCCGATTCATTTTCCAGTATAATATCTACATAGCTGTTAAACAGCTGCGCGCCGGTATCCAGACCGCTGTCGTGCAGCGCCAATATGCCAAACAGCGCCAGCATAATAACGACTAGAGCGATAAAGGCAACCCGATTGTTCATGGAACGCTCCTGTTTTGTGAATTTCATTTTTAGTATAGAGCGATCGACGCGCACTGTCAAGAGGAACAAAAAGCGCGGAGCGGATTGCAATCCGCCCCGCAAGAATCGATCGATGGAAATTACTTTCGCGCGTCGCCCAGCGCCTCGCGCGCCTTTACAACTACGTCCTTATCGTAGCAGGCAAAGGCGTCGTCCACAATGCTCGAATCGGGCTTGGGAGTGAACAAACTCACTACCGGTACAATGATCAATCCCGCGATCATGGCGAAAGCGCCGCAGTTGATGGGGCTCTGCAGCCATACGGGGAAAGCGTTGCGCGCGAACAGATTGACGACCATAATGCCCGCGCCGAATATGAAGCTTGCCCAGACAGAAGCCTTAGAGGTGCGCTTCATGTACAAACCATACAGGAACGGCGCAAGGAACGCACCCGCCAACGCGCCCCAAGATACGCCCATGAGCTGCGCAATGAAGGTGACGTTTTGGCGGTACTGAATAATGGCCAAAATCACGGAAATGAGTATGAACACCACGATGAGCAGACGCATAACCAGAACCTGCTTCTTTTCATCCATATCTTTAATGATGTTATCCTTCAGGAAGTCGAGCGTCAGCGTGGAAGAAGACGCCAGTACCAGCGAGGATAGCGTAGACATGGAGGCGGAAAGCACCAGTATCACAATTACGCCGATCAGCGTAGGGGAAAGGTTCTGCAGCATAGTGGGAATGATATCGTCGTAACCGCGCACCGGAACGCCGGAAGCGGTCAATTCAATCTGAGAGGCATACAGTCTGCCGAAACCACCGAGGAAGTAGCAGCCGCCCGCAACTACCAGCGCGAAGAAGGTGGAAATAATGGTGCCCTTGCTGATAGACTGCTCGGTTTTGATGGCGTAGAACTTCTGTACCATTTGCGGAAGTCCCCAAGTGCCCAGCGAGGTAAGAATCACTACGCAGAGCAGGTTGAACGGATCGGGACCAAAGAAGCTGGCAAACGCACCGGGCATATTCGCGGTGGTTTCGTCCGTGACCTGCATCATCTGGCGGTAGCTTTCCATGAAGCCGCCGTTTGAATTGAGTACAGCGGCGATGACCGCCACGATGCCGCCCAGCATGATGAGCCCCTGAATAAAGTCGTTAATTGCAGTTGCCATGTAACCGCCGGCAATTACGTATACGCCCGTCAAAAGCGCCATAATGACGATACACACCGTGTAATCAATGTTGAATGCCATACCGAACAGGCGGCTCAAGCCGTTATACAGCGAGGCGGTGTAGGGAATCAGGAATACGAATATAATGGCGGATGCGCCAATTTTCAGCGCCTTGCTGCCATAGCGGCGACCGAAGAATTCCGGCATGGTGCGGGAATCCAGCTGTTGAGACATGAGGCGCGTGCGGCGTCCCAATATCGCCCACGCCATGAGAGAGCCGATAAACGCATTGCCCAAACCGACCCATGTGGCGGAGAGACCATATTTCCAACCGAACTGACCAGCATAGCCAACGAATATAACCGCCGAAAAGTAGCTGGTACCGTAGGCGAACGCCGTAAGCCACGGACCTACCGAACGACCGCCCAGCACGAAACCATTGACGTCGGTCGAATGCCTGCGGCAATACAGACCCACGCCCAGCATGAGCGCGAAGAACAACAACAGCAGTAAAACCTTGATTGCCATAACCCCAGAATCTCCTTTCCTGTTTGCGGAGAACGGAAAATGCCCGTCCTCCGTGCCTGTTGCACAAGAGGGCGGGCATGAATACAGCCTGCGGTACCACCTCTGTTCAGCGCTTATGAATAAGCGCCCTCATCGGACTCACGATCCGATTATCGCCTTAACGGGCGAACCCGTCGCAGCCTACTATGCGTTACGCTTTTCGGTGCGCCGCTTCCGGGATGTATTCGGATTTCCTCCGCGTCTGCCGCCTTGCACCAACCGGCGGTTCTCTAAAGACAAAAGAGGAACCTACTTGTTCCCGATCATCGCGTTTGAATGAATGTAGTTTAGCATGATAAAGCAGGTTTGTCAAGAAGAAATGAAGAAATCAACAAAAAACAGGCTTGAAAACCCTTCGCGTTTTCGATATGATGGAAGCACTGAATTCTATGAGGAGGATGATTGCATATGACCCAATACGAACGTATGGTGGCAGGACTGATTTACGATCCGGCGGATGAGGAGATCATGAACGAGCAGCTACCGTTTATGGATGAGCTGTGGGCTTTCAACCAGCTTAAGCCTTCCCAATTTGCGGAAAAGCAAGCATATATGAAGCGCGTATTCGCCGAGTGCGGCGAGAACTGCTATATTGAACTGCCGTTCCGCGCAAATTGGGGCGGACACCATTTGCATTTGGGCAACGGTGTGTACGCGAACGCAAACCTGACGCTGGTGGACGACGGGCACATTTTCGTGGGCGATCACGTGATGTTTGGTCCCAATGTAATGATGACTACCGCCAACCATCCCATTCACGCAGGATTGCGCGAGAAGGGTCTGCAATACAATAAGGATATCTATATCGGCGAAAACGCATGGATCGGCGGCGGCGTTATGATTATGCCCGGCGTGCATATCGGCAGAAACTCCATCATCGGCGCTGGGAGCATCGTTACGAAGGATATTCCGGAAAACGTGGTCGCGGTTGGCAATCCATGCAGAGTGCTGCGTGAGGTGGGAGCGCGCGACAAAGAGTATTTCTTCCGCGACGAAAAGATCGACTGGGAGAATTTGGAGGCGTACGCCAGCAAAGATTGAGAGGACGCGATCTATTCGCCCGTGCCCGTTTCAATCGCGTTCGGTCCTTCCAGCATCGCGCCGCCATCCGGCTGAATCAATACGGCGGTCAACCAGAATACCACCGCGGCGATGAGCACCAGCAGCGCCAGTATGACGCGGCTGACGGTGTGAGAAAACCAGTGGTTGGAAACGCGAACGGTAGTCGCCTCCGCCTGAAATGCGCGGAATATGGTTTCGGCGGGCGGCATATCCGCTCTGGAGCGGGCGAATGCCTTGCGAATTTCTCGCCCTAGCGCCGCTTCGGGGCGGGTGCTGGAAGCGCCCTGCGCGGCAACGGATTGAATGCGTCCGAGCGCTTCGGATATTTGTCCGCGCGTCATGCCCGTGATTTTGGACAGCATCCGCGGCTTAAGCTCGCATCCGAAGCGTAGCGCCGCTACGCGTTGTAACGCAATCTCTTGCAGGGTAAGGCGTTTTAGCAACGGGGTTTGAGGATTATCGCATATGGCGTCCCAGTCGAGATCGCGCACGTTCTTTTGTTTCGAGGTCTCGGAAATGGCGATTCGCTTTACGGCGCTTTTCATACTCTCGCGAAAGCCCGCGCCCTTGCGCACGCCGCCGCTCCAGCCCTCCATCAGCGCGGCTTCCAGCGCGTATTCGGCGAGCTCCGCGCTGCCGGTAATGGCGTAGGCAATGTTGTACAGCTCCGGAAGCATGGGGAGTACGCGGTTGAAATATCCTTGAAGCGCCTGAGCGTTATCCATAGTAAGTACCATCCTGTGAATGAGTATGCTTCCGCCTTTGCTGTTTTCGCACCTCTCCCGCCGCCGCGCCTATAATGGCGGTAAACGCGCAGAAAAACACCGGTGCGGGACTGGGCGGATACGTCCATATGAGCCAATGAGTCGCCGCCATGGCAATGGGCGGCGCGAGCCACGCCGCGTAATTTAGCAACCCCCGCATTGTCGCCCGA
Source organism: Clostridia bacterium (assembly GCA_017460585.1). Taxonomy (GTDB): domain Bacteria; phylum Bacillota; class Clostridia; order Christensenellales; family Aristaeellaceae; genus Faecivicinus. The sequence goes on along the minus strand of JAFUAR010000226.1, from coordinate 1,667 downwards.
TATGCCGAATACAGTCCAAACATCGGCAGCGCGCCCCACGCGCACACGGCGTATAGGGGATTGCCTAGCGGATGCAAAAGCGCCAGTAGCGCGCCGGCAACGAACATTTCCACAAGCTGTACCAGCCATGCCAGCGACCATTTCCAGCGCCTCATGCAAAAGCCTCCCATGAATTGTTGTATAGGCATTATAGCATTGAATCAGAGTGCGCGCAAGCGGAGTGATTCACCACCGCAGTCGGCTCCCGCACAAATGCGTGACCCGACTGTCAGTGACAAGGAGTATATATACTGGCTATTTCCATTCCTCCAGAAACGCAAGCGCCTCCTTCATGCTCGCTTCTCTGGCGCGATTGCAAGCGTCCTGATCCACATATTCCGCCTGAAGAATTCGTTTCATGGATTTCAAGTATTTCAAATTTCCCGAAAAATCAGAGCATAATAGATGACTTCCCTTTTCATATATAGTCGCTTGATGCCGATATGGGTAATGGACCTTTTCCAATATTCGCTCTATTCTGGGCACAGCTTCATCCGAAGGCCAGCAATCATCGTAGCTCGGACACTGCAGCAGAATGTCGGCGCGCATATTTTCCACCTTAATGCGCGCTTTTTCGGTTTGTACATTTTCCTCGTAACAGCCGCGAAGCATACGCCGCATTCCGTATTTTTTAGAAAATGCCGTCCGGAATAAAATGCTGACGATATTTCTATGCAAAGTAACGGTCGGATCATATGGCAGCGGTTCACCCCGAAATGAAAAGGTGGATTGATTTAAAGGCTTCGTTCCCTGAAACGCCTCGGTGGTATAATCAAAGGGCGATGCGGCGATCACAAGGCTTATATCGGGCAATAGGGAAGCCGCCGTAAGCGCATATTTTGCACCAGCGGATATTCCGTATGCGCCGATTTTATCCAAACCGGCATTTTTTAATATTGCTATGGCGCGCTCCGCGTATTCTATGGGGGCAAGCACAGGATCTTCCGGAAGATCGTCCCATCCCGCAAACGCGACAAGCAGTCTGTTCCAGCCTGCTCTTCCCAGAAATTCAGTAGCCATTGCGGTCAGCGCATAGTCCGCACCTGAACCGGGAAATACGAGCAGCGCTTTCCCTGCGTGCCCTTTTGCCGGATGCCAATATCCCACAAAGCCGTCTTGCTGAATCGTATATCTTTCTTTCATCATTGTGCGGTTCTTCTTTCTAAAAAACAACTTTGACAATATTCATATTCACCATATGATCGCAGAATTGAATGAGTATACGGTGCAATGGACGAACATCCTTGTAGATATCACGGTAGCCGCGCATATAACTGCGCGTGGTTACAGAGGATATGCCTTTGCACCAGTTTTGAATGACCGAAGCATCCTCCAACGAGAACAAGGCGTCTACATCCGTGATTCCCGCTTCTTTCAGCCATGTCTTCGTCATCATTCTCGCTCCGCGCCGGTTGCAGGCATCGAAGGCGAGCGCAGCGCAGGGGAAACGCTCCGCCAGCTTGGAAAAGAGCCGCTTCACGTCGTTCGTATTGAAATAGTAGAATACACCCGCGGCGAAGAAAACTGCGCCGTCTTCCGGCTGGATTTCATTCATCCAGCGATCGTCGTTCAAATCGCAGGCGATATTTTTCTCCCGTGCATTCGCTGGAAGCAGCTCGTTTCGAACG
>JAFUAR010000225.1 GCA_017460585.1 Clostridia bacterium | reverse complement strand
GCACGCCTCGCGAAGGTTCCGCTTGGATCGATCGTAACAGATTGCTACTATGTAACTGATAATTTCGCCTGCTGCACCTATAATGGTATTACCGGTTATATTCTGCTGGATAATCTAGGTTGGTAAGGGTAAGTTACGCTTTGTACATATAAATGCTGCCGGACGATCGACAAACCGGCAGCATTTCCATATATACGTTAATCCGCGTAAGGCAAAAATGTAAATACTTGATCTTCCGGTAGTCCGTTAACCAGTACTCCCCAGTTTTCCGCATCTGGGGAAATTGTAAAGAAACCCGTCTGCCCCGCATAGGTCATAAAGTGTACTACCGTCTGTCTATCTGTCGCGGTTACCACCAAATGCGTACCCGGAAGCAGCGTACCGGTGAAGCTTCCCTCGTCGCTTGTAAATGTTACGGGAATTTCCTGAATCAGCGTCAAACCCTTATATTCCCAGAAATCCTCATCGTCCATATTGAATGGAAAACGCCATAATCCATCGTCATCAAATGCGAAGCGATCTCCTTGCAGCTTAAACAGGCGAAACCCAAAATAAGTACCCAATATATCCTGCGAACCGGTCAACTCCAAAGCGTTCTCATAAATTCCCGTAATCAGTCCATAACCGTATTCCTGATCTATATCATTCCATTCTCCCCGATCCCCATTGGCAAACGGAATTTGCTTTAGAGAACCTTCGCTAAAGCGTATACAGGCGGTAATATAATCGTCGCTCATTTCATCGCCGGTAAAGAACAGTTCAACCCGCCCGTCGTTGTCCAAATCGCAAGCGTACGATTTGATGCCAAACAACATTGTCGATTCCCATTGTGCCTGAACACCGCTTGAAGTCGTTACTGTCAGGCGCGCGCGGCTGTCGTCGTACTCGCCGATGAGAATTGACTCCCATCGTACGGTTTCATTCTCACCGTCGCCGTCCAGATCAAAGGAATACTCTTCGCCAGCAATTAATTCGGTCGCCTCAATCGGCACGTCCCAATCCTCCTCGGCAAATGCTATGTAACAAAACATTATCGCCAAAATACAAACGAATATGCGCTTCATTTTCTTCACCTCGTATTTTAGACGAAGAAAGAGGCTTTTTGTTCCTGTATGGAAACTATCCATTCCAGAGCACAATCCCTCTTCCATTGCTAGAAGCGGCTACATCGATCAGCCTCTGGTTGGAGGATCCACAAAAGCGCAGCTCCAGCGAACGCTTCGACAGCACGAATGGTCCATCTACCAATACGTCGGTTTGCCACAGCAGCGCCTGAGCGTTTTCCCGCTCTATCAGCTGTTCCCACAGGTAACCCGTGTAGGTCCACACATTCAATCCCCGTTCATGTGCTGCTTTTGCCAGTACTGCACATGGCTCAGGCTGCTCGAACGGATCTCCGCCCGTTAAGGTGATGCCGTCTAAAAGTGGATTGGAATCCATCATCGCAATTAGTTCGTCCGTATCCATCGCCTTTCCTCCGTTTGGATCGTGCGATTGCGGATTGTGGCAGCCCACACAGTGGTGAAAACAGCCCTGTGTGAAAATTGCCAATCGTAGCCCTGGACCATCCACAATGGAATCCTCTACTACCCCCATAATCTGAATGTTCACACAGTCTCCATTCCCGCGCTTTTGCCCGCCAGCGCGCCGGTTGAAAAGGCAATTTGCAAGTTGAATCCGCCGGTTGTGGCATCTACATCCATCATTTCTCCCGCAAAATAAAGGTCCTTCATACGTCTGGATTCCATGGTAGAAGGATTGATATCGCGCACATCCACGCCGCCCCTCGTAATAATCGCCTCTTCATAACCCCTGCGCGCTTGAACGGTCAAGGGTATGCGTTTCATCATCGCAATTAACTCCGCGCGCTGCTTGGCTGTAACGCTGTGTACCGGCAATCCTTCCGGAACACCCGCCAACACAGTAATCTGCTTTGCCAGTGCCTTTGGCGCATAGTTCTCCATAACAGATACAATGCGTTTATTCTGCGCCAGCTGAAACTCTCTCAGCATCCGCGCATTGAGAGCGGATTCATCGACCGCAGGCTTTAAATCGATGGCGAGCGATATTCCGCAGGGATCATTGGGCAATACCTCGCTGAGTGTCAATACCAATGGTCCAGATATACCAAAATGCGTAAACAGCATTTCCCCCTGCTCGGAAAACAGCTTCTTCGCCTTGCCCTTGACCACCGCTGTCGCCGTGAGGCGTACATTGCGCAGTGAAAGCCCCATCAACATTGCGGGCCAGCTTTCTTTCGTAACGATCGGCACCAGAGATGGCGCAGTCTCCACCAGCCGATGACCGGCATCCAGCGCGAAGCGATAACCATCGCCGGTAGATCCCGTGGAAGGATAGCTCAATCCTCCCGTCGCCAGCACTACTGCATCGGCGGCAATGCAGCCGCCGTTTTCCACAAGCACGCCAGCACAGCGTTCTTCCGCCACATATAACCCATGCACTCTTGTATTCAG
>JAFUAR010000224.1 GCA_017460585.1 Clostridia bacterium | reverse complement strand
CTTCGTCAGTTTTTTCGTCAATTAGCGAGTAGTAAGTTGCAACGATAGGCGCGGCGGCGTCTGAATCTCCGATTCAGCCATGCGCGGTCCGACCTATGGGTCGGGCTTGGGAATCCCGCGGTATTCCCAACCTTCAGGCGGCGCTTGTGTGCCCCGCTGACGCCTGCGCCTGCGTTATGTCCTTCGGGCGGCGAATGCATCTTGAATCCTTATCTCCAATCGTGCTATAATAGAAATGGGAAAATCGGACGCATAGGAAGGAGTAATCGCCATGCCGACGCTTGATATGATTCAGCAGGCCGTCCATACCGCTGCCGCGCAATACCCTGTCAAGCGCGTTGAGTTGTTTGGCTCTTATGCCAACGGCACAGCAGATGAAAGCAGCGATGTTGATTCCCTCGTGGAGTTCTCGGAAAATCCAACCTCCCTCTTGCACATCTGTGGCTTTCGTGAAACGCTGTCGGAATTGCTAAACCTTGATGTAGATATTGTGAAACTGCCGTGCAGGCAGGACGATGGACTGACGATTGACAGGACGGTGCATATCTATGGAGCATGAAGAAAGAAACGAAAAAATCCGCGTGAAAATGCTAGATGAGATCGCGGATTTTGAATCATTCATTACCAATCGTCCCGCCGCAGACCTGTTCAATGACAGGATGTGCCAAAAGGCTATCGTAATGAGCCTTATCAACATTGGAGAATTATCCAAATCCTTCACGGAAAGCTATCTTGCGACCATGCCTAATATTCCATGGAAAGCCATTCGCGGCTTTCGCAATATCGCCGCCCACCAATACGGTATTATTGATTTTGAGGACATATTTAAGACCGTTACCGAAGATATTTCCATACTGAAAACAACGCTAATCCATCACACTAAAACCTGAAAATTCAAAACAGCACGCCGCCCGAAGGAATCACAAGCCCTCGGGCGGCGCTTCATTCTCCATATGTGAAAGCATCCAATCGCACCTCTCAAGAATGATATAGCGCGCCTCATTATATGCTATGTATTCGTATTCGTCTGTTGTTCATCAGTAGCTAGAACATTCTATAGAAATTATGCCTAATTTTCTACCATTTGTAAAGATGAGCTCGCCGGTTCGTATCCAGCCATAGCTCCATAAGGTGAGGAATCAAGTTTGCTTGATTCCTCATTTTTCGCTTTGCGAAAAACGGTAAACCTATGAAGTTTGCCGCCTCGACCAGTCATAAATGACTGGTTTTCTTATTGTTTTTGCGGAAAGGAAATATCGCATAGAAGCATAGAATAGGAACTCGCCGTATGGACGAGTTCCCCATTCATCACGTTATTTTTTTCTCTGGTTTGTACTGTTCTTCTCCGGTCGCTACCCACAATATAAAGTCGTTCATACTCTTTTCTTCCCAACCTGCCGCGCGCAATCCCAGAATAATGCGCGATACCTCCTGCATATTCATGGGCAAACCTCCTTTTCCAAAGGTCCATATCTATAATACCGCTTTCGGGAAGCATTGTCCATTCTGGAATCAGCCTCGGCAAGGGTAAAGCCCAGTTGTATCATTTGGCTATGGACGATTTGGGCTGAAAAAAGCCCGCTATAAGGTCTTTTTCACGAGCTTCGGCATATAAATGCTTCGCTCCGTCACTTTGCCACATAAGGGAGATTCGCATTGCGCGCAAATTCAATCGCGGCGCTATTCTCCGGAGCGACGATCACACAGGGAGTGCCAGCAAAGGCATCCGCGGCGATTGTGGTTACAGTGGCGGGAATATCCACGCGAACAAGATGCTCGCAGTTCGCAAAGGCACAGCTTCCAATAGTGACACAGCCATTGTGAATGGTCACGCGCTGAGCGCCGTTATGTTCAAACGCCATTGCCTCAATCTGACTCAGATTGTTGGGCAAGGAGAGTTCCGCAAGACCATCGGTAGCGCTAAAGAAATCGTATCCACAATTCAAGCATATGCCTCCGCGGTTGTAGCTGTGCAAGGCGGATTCCTGCTCATGGCTCGTACCGCCTAGATTCAGCTTACAATAGGGACACTGATTGGGCAGAGTCAAGTCGTAGCTATAACGGTGAGAGATTGTATCCAGCGGAGTATATTCTTCATTTTGAATGATCGACTGTACCGCATCGCCCTGATGGGTGCAGGAATAACCGCAAACATTACAAACGCCGTTGGAATCATACTGGTGCGGCATTTCCGCAGTAAAGGAAGAACTCACGCCATCCAGCAGCAAGCCGCAATCCGGACAATAGTCGCCATTGTTCCAATTGCTATGCACGCGGTGCACATCGTTTTTGCCATATGCGTGGTATACCACTCCGTTGGCTTCCATAAATTGCACACGATAGCGATTGGGATGCGTACAACCATTCACATGACCGCATTCTACACAGGTAAACTTTCCTTTATTATCATCCCACAAATACCAGTGGGGCAGACTCTGATTAACCTGCTTTGCCTTCACCGACAGAGTGCCTTGCAGACCGCAATCGTAGCAATAGAAAAAGGTTTTTTCATCGCCATCCACAGTGTGGTAAAGATCGTCCTGCTCTATCGGTTTTCCGTAGGAATAAATTGTATTCCAGTTTTGGTCGTAAACAAAATACTCGTAGTCCTGCCATGTTCTCTTGTGCAGGTGCAGGCAGGCCTGGGAACGCACGTGACCACAGGCGTAGCACACACCATTTACATCGTAATCGTGCTCTTCCTCCTCCGTTATAGCGGGAACGAATTGATTCGCCATTTTGCGCCCACAATCGCGGCAATAGATATCGGTAGAGCCCGCGGGTTGATAGACATCGTGATAGGTATCATCCGAAGGGCGGTCTATCCATTGCGTACCGGATTCACGAGACTCCAATCGGGTATGCGGACATTGATAATTGCAGATGCTGCAATGACCGGTGGAGTTCTCATTACCCTGCGGGTCGATCACATAATCCCATGTATGCCATATCGTATAGGTTTCGACCTCGTCTGTCACTTCATTGGAAAACTCCTTGCCGCATTCCGGACAGAAGAGCCGCCGAATGCGATGACCCGTAACAGAATGATGTTGACCATCGACCGGCGAAACGGATTCCGCCTGAATATACAGATCAAGATCGTCAATCTCCTGCACTTCCATATCCCAGACGAGGTGTTGGTGCGTGCAAACGTTCTGATCCAACAGATCACTCTCCCAATTCGACCAACCTGTGATATTGGAAAAACCCGGTTGGATGGTTGTGTAGTCAAAAGCCTGCGCCGCCTCAGCGCTTATGATGACAGTACACAGCGCCACCGCTGCCAGCAGCGCGGAACATAGCATTTTCTTCATTTTATACTCTCCAAATTTCCGGTTCTAATGACTTTCGTCTTCAACGCCCAAGCACACATCCTGACCGTCGAACAACAGCGAAATGCTGTAATCGCTGTTGCGCCACGTTCGCAAGGTGCGCCCGTCCGTCTGCTGCACCGCCATCTGCGGCGCGTCCATTGCCTTTAGAATCTCCGCGTAGCTTCGCCCCGCGAATACTCCCATCTGCATCACCCGCTGCTGTAGTGACGGCTTGCGGCGCTGTAGCCAAAGCATCAGCAGCACCCCCGCAAGAAACGCCGCCACAATCCAGCCAAGATAGATGAACATAGCCTCCCTTCTTTCCTGTCGGTCGCTTCACTCCGTGTGCGCTCCGCGTTTTTGCACTTCCATCATAACCGCGCTACACGCCAAAAGTCACGCCCAAATTTGTAGCATCCATGCCCAAATTTGTGACATTGCATTTTTT